>JAAUTJ010000068.1 GCA_012031475.1 Leptolyngbyaceae cyanobacterium SM1_3_5
AGGGTGCAGATTGTGAACAGGTCGAGCAGGGCTTGCGAAGGATGTTCGTGCTGGCCGTCGCCTGCGTTGAGAACGCCGACTTTGGAGTCGAGTCTGTCCATTTCTTGGGCGATCGCCAGCGGCACTCCGGCTTCACGATGGCGAATCACCATCAGGTCAGTGCCCATTGCCAGATAGGTTTTGGCCGTGTCGAGAATCGTTTCGCCCTTGGTGAGCGAGGACGTACTGGCGGCGAAGTTGAGCGTGTCGGCGGAGAGGCGTTTGGCCGCTAGCTCAAAGCTGCTGCGGGTGCGGGTGGAAGATTCAAAGAACAAATTCGCGACAACCTGGCCTTGCAAGGTGGGAACCTTCTTGGTGCGGCGCGACAAAACTTCCCGGAAACTCGCGGCAGTTTGCAGAACAGTATCGTACTCGGCTGGCGTAAAGTCGGCCAGAGAAATGATGTGGCGGCGATTCCAGGCTGTAGTCACCATGCGGGTATCGGGTATCGGGTGCCGGGTGTCGGGTGTCGGGGGTGAATGCAATCGGGATATGGGCTGCAAGGAAATTATAGAGGGTGGTTGTGGTGCGATTTTCTCAGGGTTGGCTGGTACTGTTGCTAATTGGGCTGAGCAGTTGTTCGATCGCTCCCCTACCCCCAAGTGACCAAGTGAGCGATGCAGGCGCGATCGAATCTGCCACGCCGCCCGCCGCAAGCTTAACGCCCAGCCCGCGATCGAGTCCTGCCGCAGATCCGACCAGTACGGAAAGCGTCAAGATTTATCGGCTTGATCTTCAGTGTCAGTGGTTCCAGTCGGAAACGGTTGAATTGCCAAAAGATCGATCGATCGATGCGGCGGTTGGCAAAGTGCTAGCAAATCAGCAAAACGGCGATTTTGAACTGAGTGGCTATCGCGTCATTCGTCGCCCCAATGGGGAAGTGATCATTGATTTTCGACTGGCAGCGAATTCCAAGCGGCAGTTTACTTCGCTCTCAAGCTGTGAGCAGCAAGCGCTGTTTGGCAGTTTGCGACAAACGCTGTTGCGAAATCCCCAGTGGGACGTGAAGCTGATTCGGTTTAGACATCGCGGCGCGGCGATCGTGCTTTAAGCAGATGGGCGATCGATGAGAATGGAAGCGATATTTCGATCGTTGGAAGACAAAAATTGAGTCATGCAGCAGGTCTATCAAAAATTATGAGTAGCTGACTCAAACAGGTCTTTCAGCCGTAATTCGCTTCTCACTTATCGATCGATCCATATTCCGGCTTGCATCCTGAAGCTTGAGGACTTACGCACTTGCACCAGGAACTCAAGTTCCTGTCTCAAAGCGAAAGTCAGTTGAAACTGACTTAGAGTGCCAAACAAACCCATTTGAATGGGTTTTAGCTTTGAGCCGGAACTTGAGTTCCCGGCTTTTGCGTCAGTCCTGAGCTTGCTGAACATCTGCATTGTCGAACTTCCCTGTATCCTGATAAACAGCGATGCAGGCATAGCGCAATGCCCTACCACAGCCAGCCCGAACGGATTCCTACGCTGCTCGAAGCGTTGAACAATCAGACTGTCGATCAGTTGAAAGCACTGGCGCGACTGTTGCCCAATGGCAGTGTTCCGACGCGCAAAGCCGAACTGGTGAGCGATGTGATGCAGCAGATGCAGGGCAAAGCACTTCAAACGCTGTGGCAGCAGTGCGATCGCCTCCAGCAGGCCACCATAGCCGAGGTCGTTCACAGTTCAGACGATCGCTACCAGAAGCAGCGCTTTGTCAGCAAATACGGCGCAGCAGCAACTTGGAATACCAGTGAGCGACCGTCCCACTATTCGTATAGCAACCCGTCAATTTTGGGACTGTTTTTCTACAGCGGCACGATGCCGCAAGACCTGAAAGCGCAGCTCAAAACCTTTGTGCCGCCGCCGATTCCGACGCAAATTGAAAGTCTAGAAACGCTGCCGCCTGCTGTATCGCGATCGCTGACGGAATATGACTACCGCGAACGCAAACAGCACAAAACCCAAGTTGAATTTCCTCTCAGCATTCGTGAAACTGAAGCGATCGCAAGGCGAGATTTACAAACGGTTTTGCGGCTGGTGGACTTGGGCAAAGTTTTGATTAGCGACAAAACTTTTTTTCCCACAGGTGCAACTTTGACGGCGATCGCAGAAGTTCTCGAAGAGGGCGACTACTACAGCGATTGGACGGCAAAGCGATCGCCTGCGGGCTGGAACTACGAGTACGACATCGGCGCAATCAAGCCGTTTGCCTGGGTGATGCTGTTGCAGGCGGGCAAGCTGGTTGAACTAAACGGGAAGCGGTTGGCATTAACCAAAACCGGACAAAGAGCGCTCAACGATTTGCCGGAAAAAACGCTGCAAACCTTGTGGAAACAGTGGCTTAAAACAACCAGTTTGGATGAACTGCGGCGGATTGACAGCATCAAAGGTCAAACTGGAAAAGCGAAACGCAGCCTTACGGCAGTCGCCGGACGACGAAGCGCGATCGTCAATGCGCTCAAAGACTGCCCGATCGATCGCTGGGTCGCGCTTCCCGACTTTTTGCGCTACATGATCGCCGCAGGCTACGAGTTTTGACGTGAGCCGCAATATCGAAACGCTATCGCTGGACGGATACGGTTCGCTTTATTACGGCAGTTGGTTTGTTTTAGAAGCGCGATATTTGCTGTGCTTTCTATTTGAATATGTCGCCACATTGGGCTTAATTGATGTTGCTTACTTGCACCCCGATGAAGGTTTTTTGCTACTGCCGATCGACGACTATCACGACTCAACTTTGAGCCGCTACGATGGCCTCGCCTATTTTCGTCTGACGGCACTGGGCGCGTACTGTTTGGGATTGAGCGATCGCTATCAGCCCGCTGCCCTCACCCAAAAGCAGGTTTTGCGAGTTTTGCCCAACCTCGAAGTGGTGGCGGTGAGTGAATTGTCTCGCGCCGATCGCCTGCTGCTCAACAGTTTTCTCGAATCCGTTTCGGATGTGGTGTGGAAATTGGATCAGGCGAAATTGCTGGATGCGATCGCTCAAGGTCGCACGGTTGCCGAACTGCAAGACTGGCTGACTGCGAATAGTGGCGAAGCTCTGCCGCAGCCTGTGACCCAGTTTTTGGCCGACCTGCAAACCCGCACCACGAGCCTGCAAGACTTGGGTTCTGCCCGCTTGATTCGCTGCGCGGATGCTGCCCTCGCCGCCCAAATTGCCAGCGATTCGCGCACCAAGGCTTTTTGTTTTCTGGCCGACCAGCCCAAAGCGGCGATCGCGGGTCAGGCAACTTACCTCGTTGTGCCTGCTGAGACAGAAACCAAATTTCGCAACGGGCTAAAGAAGTTGGGCTACAGTTTGCCAGGGTTGAGTTGATTCGGGCTTTAGTTTGTGTTTAGTTTTTGCAGGGCGATCGTCAGAAAAGCTTGTGCTTGGCTCACTAACATTTGAGCATCAAGTTGAGACAAGTCTGGGTGAGGATCGTAATCTGCACGGGCGCGCTGAGCTTGAGCATCGATTAATTGTCGATGCAATTCGGCTGGTATTTTGCCAGGACGAGCTAAATGCTGTCCGAAGGCACTGATCACCGCCGCATGACTTGAAAAAGACAGTCCTTCTTGATCGAGCAATGCTTCCGCAATATAGAACATGCTGTAGTAAGCACGAGAAACTGCGAAATCATAGAATTCTTGTTCCATTAAGCTTTGAGCTGCTTCCAAACTTCGCCTTGCTTTGTCGATTAGCGCCTGCTGTTCTGGTGTCACAGCACAATGCCTTCGCACCGAATATTTCGCAGCAGCGGCGAGTTTTCAGCTTCAAAGCGCGATCGAGCCATAAACAGCCGAGAAACTAATAGATTATGCTTCAAACACAGTTGCGCGACAAATTGACTGGTACGATCGAGTTCTGCACTGGCATCGACTGGATCTTGCAGCACAATTAGCACATCAATGTCGGATGCTGCGGTTGCTTCACCTCTGGCCTGTGAGCCAAATAGAATGAGGCGATCGAAGCGCTCTTGATACTCTCTTTGAAGGTAGGCTTGCAGTGGCATGAGAATGTCTAGAATTTCACGTCGCAGTTGAATGGAAGACATTTAGTATCTCTCAAGCTTGATTTAATCCTAGATCATGTCCTACGTTGCCGAAAATGCGCTGATTATCCAAAGCGATCGCTCCGTCTTGCTCGAAGTGCATTCGCCTCATGCTGATGCAGCGCGGGCAGCGATCGCTCCCTTTGCCGAACTGATCAAAAGCCCTGAACACATCCACACCTACCAGATTTCGCCGCTGAGCATCTGGAACGCTCGCGCTGCGGGGATGCCCGTTACCGACATGATTGCCGCCCTGCGCGATCACGCCAAGTATCCGATGCCCGAAGCAGTCGCCCAAGAAATTAGCGCATTGGGCAGTCGCTATGGCCTGACGGTGATCGAGCGTGACGATCATCGCCTGCTGCTCAAAATTGCCGACTTGCCGTTAGCGGAACTGCTCAGCCGCACGAATGAAGTTGCCAAGTATCTAGGCGATCGCCTCTCTAACCAAGTATTTGCAGTCGAACCGGGCGATCGCGGCGTTCTCAAACAGGCGTTGCTCTCAGCGGGCTATCCGGCGGAAGATTTGGCGGGTTACGTGACGGGCGATGCCCTGAAGCTGGCGTTGCGATCGCCCTCCGCATCCGGTGCGCCATTTATCTTGCGCGACTATCAGAAGGAAGCCGCAGAAGCTTTCTATCAAGCGGGACGAGTGCAGGGCGGCAGCGGCGTGATTGTGTTGCCCTGTGGAGCCGGAAAAACAATGGTCGGGCTGGCGGCGATCGCGCAGGTGCAGGAAAATACGCTCGTTCTAACCAGCAGTCTTACTTCCGTCCGCCAGTGGCAGCGCGAACTGCTGGACAAAACGACATTGCCGCCGGATGCGATCGCGGAGTACAGCGGCGAATCGAAACGCACGGCTCCGATCACGCTGGCAACCTATCAAATCCTCGGCTATCGATCCACCAAAGACGGCGAATTTCCGCACTTTCAACTGTTCAATGCGCGATCGTGGGGCTTGATCATCTATGACGAAGTGCATCTGCTGCCCGCCCCGATTTTCGGATTACAGCGGAACTGCAAGCCCGCCGCCGCTTGGGATTGACGGCCACCCTGATTCGCGAAGATGGCAAAGAAGGCGATGTGTTTGCCCTGATCGGTCCCAAACGCTACGACGTACCCTGGCGCGAACTGGAAGGACAGGGTTTCATTGCCGCTGCGGAATGTACGGAAATCCGCGTTCCCCAAACGACCGCAAGGCAGATGGAATATGCCGTTGCTGACAAGCGCCACCAGTTTCGGATTGCGGCAGAAAATCCCCAAAAAGAGGAAGTGGTGCGATCGCTCCTCCACCAAGAAAGCGGCCATCGCATCTTGATCATTGGCGAATATCTCAACCAGCTTCAGCGGCTTGCTGCCCTGACTGATTTGCCGCTGGTGACGGGAAAAACCTCGCAGCCAGAGCGCGATCGCCGCTATGAGCAGTTTCGATCGGGCGAAATTTCTGGCCTGATTCTCTCTCGCGTCGGCAATTTTGCGCTTGATTTGCCCGATGCGGACGTGCTGATTCAGGTGTCGGGCAAGTATGGCTCACGCCAAGAAGAAGCCCAGCGATTAGGTCGCGTCTTGCGTCCCAAGTCGGACGGTCGCAGCGCCCAGTTTTATACGCTGGTTTCACTGCGAACTTGTGAAGAAGAATTTGCCCGTCATCGCCAGTTGTTTCTTGCAGAGCAGGGCTACAGCTATCGCATCGAAATTATGGAGTGAGGGCGATCGAATTCGTCCTACCTAGTGCTAGCTCAATCGGCGGCGATCGCCGCTCAAACGGAACGCTACGCGGCTGCAACGCTAGTGCGATGGAATTCAGTCACTCAGTAATAGACACGAGGCGATCGATTGCCGATCGATCGCCCCCATTCAATCCACTACTCGAAGCGCAAATACCGCACCAGCAAACTAATCACATCGCCCGGATCAGGCACGATGTTGAGCGGTTGGTCGAGTTCCAGCGGCATTGCCCACTCGATCGCCTGCGCGTATCCGGCCTGTTCAAGTCGGCGCGTCGTGAACTGCACAATCTGCGGTGTCCCAATCAGAATGTGCTTGATCGGGGTGCGATTGTCGCCGGGAATTTTGGGAATTGACTGAATTTGCGGCGTGGGCGAATCGTTCCACTCTGAGGCGGATTCATCAAAGTTATTCATGAGTTTTCCTGAGTCGCGTTGGGTAGGAAAACCCAAAAGCCTAGCCGCCCCGACGCAAGACAAAGCAATCGAGACGGCTAGGAGGGTATGATCCCAGTTAGCCTATCAACTGCCGATACAGTTTGGTGGGTCAGCGGCCTGAAGTCTGTTTGCCGCAGCTTCGGGTCGCGTGGCTAGACCTGTGGGTTACAGTTTCCTGTGGTCTAACAAGCGGTCAATGCTGTGATTGAGCAGCATTAGGAAGCAACACTAACGGAATTATTCGGCAAAGTCAAGCAGTTTTTTCAGCTACCTTCACCAGATGAGTCAGAAATGCTTCTACTTCTGGAACGTGGATCGATCGGGGCGGGGTCATGTGATGGAAGGCAATAAAGCGCTTGATCCAGTTGACATAGCTCTTCTCCGTTTCATCGGAATAGTGCTGGCGGCGAATGACATGACGAACTTGCTCTAAGAGTTTCGGTTGGGTGGTCATGCAAAGAGAAGCAACCTGAATCGACGTATCAAATACTACAAAGCTCTTTGCTACACAAAATTGTGAAAACATACGGAAATCTCCCAGGTAATCGCCTTAAAACGGGTAATACACGGAAACATTCCTGAGTAACTGCCTAAAAGAGCAATCACCCGGAGCATTTCCAGATAATCCTACTCAGGGAGGCAATTACCCGGAATCGTTCCGTAGAATAAATTGTTAGACCGCTAGATCTCGGTTGAGACAGTATACAAAGGTTATTTGTAGGGAAGCCATGCTGTCATGCTCTTCTGGGGCGTGCATGAACAGAACTGTTTAGATTCAATCCGCCTGCCATAAAATTTCCCTCATCAGTCATCTCTGGCCATGCAGAATGTCTTACCCCAGTTAAGTGAATTGGAATTTCAACAGTCTCTTCCAGTTTGAGATCACGGTAAATTGTTAATTCGTCAAGTCCTTCATATTGTTCTAAGTTGCAAACAAGGTAAGCTACTGGAAAATATTTAAGAATACCGCTGAAGAATCCAAATTGACTAAAGTTTCCTCTAACCGCAGGCATGACAACATCACGAACAACCACGATTTCTCTATATGGATAAACCCAGTAGAAAATTTTAATTTCCTCAGAGAGCCGTGTTTTATCATCAAACAGAAACTCACGTATCTTCTGATCAACAACTACATCGTCTATAACCCCCTTCGCCGCGAGCAAATGCCCAAGAATAGATCTAATTAATATTGCTGGCTGTGTTTTGTAATGAATGATTGGTGGAACTTCCACAATTGATTTAAGAATCCTGCCTACTCCAAGGGCAAAGTTGTTAAGGACTGGGTCGTAGCTATGCCCTAAACGTTCATTACAATGTTTGCAAAGAGTTCGATACTTCACACCATTCTGTGAGATACGAGGTTTCTGTTCGTCGGGGTTGCCAGTCAAATGCTGTAAGATAGTGACCTGCTCAACAGGCTGCAAATCAATACCTCCCTTTGGTGGAACGTGATCCCAACTTAGAGGGGCTGATTGTTTGCAAATGTTGCAACGATCTACTTTTCCGCGTTTTCCCTGGTTAACGTAATGAAGACTCATGAGACGATGCTGGAGCCAGAAGAGTTAATTTCTACAGTAATTCTAGCTTTTGGTAAGAGGGCACTGCCGCATCAGCACGGTCTAACAATCCCAATGCACCGGAACAAAGTCGAGCAGTCGGTGAGTTGCAGAGGATATCTGTGTCCGGTGATTGGGGTCGTTGTGCCGCTTTGTTTAGTTGTGTTGACGTAATCTAGAGATTATTGGCTTGAGGTTCAAGGTTAAAATGGCGAAGATCTTTTTCTCTACAACAGATTTTCTTTCACTTGAACGCAATCCAGACCGTCACCATTTATAAAGCAACCCAAAAAGGGAAAGGATAGCATCTTGTGGAACAGGGATTTCAACCTGCTGATTTTCCCTACCATCCTCCAACTGCGGACGGAAAATGTACTTTGCAGCACCCAACAGCAGAGATTTGGCGGAGGAATATCATCGGTATTACAGGGACTCAAAATTCCGGCAACAAGCGAACAGTGGTGATCAGTGGCAGAACAATATGCCCTGAGTTCAACGAAGTCAAGAAGTTGGTTTTCAACTCACTTCTCAGGTACTTCTTTGGCTTTTACTGCTTGTATGATTTAACTATATTGATGCGCCAAAATTCCAGCACGAGCTTTCAGACTTGAGACTACTATTTGCTCAGTTCTGTTTGTACCCAAACACGATCTTCTGCTTTTCTTACAGTTTCCTCTAATTGCTATTTCGCCTCTCCCACGACTGCCAAGTTCTTCACCAATGGGGAGTCTTTTCGCCTGAGCGCCATCAAATACTTCACCTCATCATACGGTTCCCGGTCTTGCCAACCGCGAAACACAATTCGTATCCACTTGAACCCTAAGGCTCGAATTGCCCCTTGATGCGTTTTCCCCTTCTGCCGCTGCATCTGCTAAAACGCTTCTGCCCAGAACGAATTGGCTTGCACCACGTGATGCAACTTGAAAAACTGCTCTAGCTCTTGTTTTGGCGCGGCTTGAGCAGTTTGAAGGCCTGGATAACAAGTTAAAAACTCGCAAAACACTTGCGTATCCTTGTCCTCAAACCAGTCCAACACTTGGGGATAATAGCCTTTGAGCGCCGCCGTAATGCGGTTGGTCAAGCGTACCTTTTCGGCCACTAGCATCCGCCGACTCTCAACGAACTGTTGAAGCACCCGCAACTGGGCACTACCAAGTTTCCAAGCATTGAGCTTATCGCGGTGTTTGAGCAATAGCTCGACCAAAATTTGAGCATCTGTCGGGTCTGCTTTCGTACGAGAGGGGGCAAACGCTTGTCGGTACTTGGCAACAGTTTGTGGGTTGATTGGATGAAGAACGAAAAACTCGTATTTGCACAAGGCATAAATCAAGGGTCCGCGCTTTTGCTCAGTGCAGATGGCGATTGTCCTGCCGCTGAAGCGTTTTCTTAACTCCTCTGCCCAAGCCGCGATCGCTTCAGGTTGAGCACCAATGACCGCAAAATCAAATTGCTCAATCGTTGAGTCGAACAGGCAGATGTTGTGTTTTTGGTCAGCCCAGTCGATGCCGATGTAGGCGATATCAGCAGAAGGCTCAAGTGCTGGCAAACTCGTTGATCGTTTCACACTCACATTCTCAAATAACGGGAGATTGAGATGAAGCTTGGATGCCCTGAACTCCACTCGAAAGGATTATGGCAAGATTCGCAAACACCAAGCCCTGAGCGTTCGTTGATGGGAGCAGGGATCAGTGGTGAGGGCGGGCAATATTGCTACAGACATCGGATGTCACCCAAATGCAAAGTCGTCACTCACCACTTCCAAGCCTGAAGTTGAGTGTACTGCTCAATTTCAGCCTCGTCCCTCCATAATTCAAATGCACCCGACCGTTGAGAGCTTATCTGTTAAGTATTTGAGGTCATCTGCGGCGGTGATAGGCAACGTTAGCTTTCAAATTTTTTCAACTGAAACGCCGCTGAAATCGATCGATTCTGCACGAATGCCAGCAGTGCGATCGCCAACTTCCACTCCTGAATCAATCGATACTGAATTTGTTCGCCCGATCGCCCTTTAACCCGTTCATCGCGCTACACGCATTTGGCTTAGTATTGCAGTGGTGGCTTGGGTTGTGCGCTATGCGATCGTTTTGGTTAGATCCGTATCTTTGGATTCATCTTGCAGGGGTGGCGGTGCTGCCGTTGACGCTGGAGCTTTGCCTGCTGGGGCTGGCGATCGGTGATCCAGTTTTTCCGCCGATCGTTGAGCGGCTGATCGTGCTGACGATCGGAATTGTGCCAATTTTTTTGATGCAGTGGCAGCGGCCTTTTTATATTTTTAGCGTCCTGCTCGTGGCGATTCGGCCAGAATATTTGACGATTGATCAGCGGCGTATCCTCAAGCGCTTCAAAACGCTGGGACATCAAATTTTAACGCTGCTGGTGGCGATCGGGCTGGGTGGAGTGCTGCTGTGGCTCTACCAAATTGCCCCGCTTGTCCAGCAGCCCGTCGCGCAGTTTCCGCAGTGGCGCGGCTTGGGCTTGCTGATTGCCTCTGGCGGATTTTTGCTGAGCAATTTGTTTTTGCAGGTGGCGCTGAGCGTTTTGCGCGTCATGCTGATCAAAGAAACGGAATTCGCCCTGATTGATGTCTATCCGATCGCGCAGATTCGATCGAACTTTTCAATTTTTGGTTTGCAGGTCAAGCAAATTGTGCCGCCGCTGACCGAAGCCCAAACCTTGGCAATGGCTGCTGCCGCCGCTGCTGCCCCGCCTGTTGCGCCTGCTAGCCCGCCTCCGGTTGCCGCGCCTCCAACTCCAGCCGCAGCGATCGCAGAACAACCCACTACTGAACCGCCAACTGCAATAGATGATGAGCCTGTGCTGGCCGATCTAGTGGCTGCTGAATTGACAGAGACGCCCCCAACAGAATCGATCGAAACGAATCCAGAAGCACTGATCGAAACAGAATCGATCGCCAACGAATCGGTCGCCGCTGACACCCCACCGACACCCGACACCCCGATCGTGTAATCCGGTACAGCACCCGAAAATCCGCTGCGTTATGCTGAAAAACTTGGCATTATTCTAACTGGAGTATTAAAAATGGTTCCTGCCACGTCTCACAATTCATCGGAAGCTGCGATTTGGGACAGCCTGAAGCGAGCGATCGCCCAAAGCTCAGGATTCCAACGCTGGCAAGCCGAGCGCGAAGAACTGCTCGCCATCTTGAGCTTGGAGCAGCGCGTCCAGCGATATTTGCGCGAAACGCTGGAAACGCTGGCCTACTAAAGACTTCTGCTCTAAATTCCGATGCCTTCCAGGATGGGGGCGAGGCGATCGCTCAAGTCGCGAAACTGGCCGTATGCCTCGACAACTCGTTCGGTGTCGATGTAAACCTGCGGCGTGGGATAGTTGCGGACAATTTCCAAAATGGTGATCCGATCGTCGTCGCTGGCGGACAGGACGAGTGCCGATCGCAGGGCGGCGGGGTCAGCGGAACCGGAAGGGGGATAGATTGCTTGGGCAAGCTGACCCAGCGCGGCTTCTCCGATCGGATTGTTGAGCAGGCGATCGAGCAGGCGCGGACTGATGGTGAATTCTCGCGTCAGGGTTTGGCGGATGCGCTCCGGTTGTTCGCCAGAAATACGGATGTAGCGCTGTAAGGGTCGAGCCAGTTCGCCCGTTTCGGCAAAGGTTTCCAGGTCAGAAACGGCGATCGATCGCTCCAAAATGCCGTATTTCAGCACGACCTGATCCGCCGCTTTTGCCGCAGTGGAAGTGAAGGCCAGCCCTGCAACGGCCAGCAGCACCGAGGTGAACGCAGTCAAACGTGAAATCATAAGTTCCTTTTTATATCTTGAGTGCTTGACGGCGATCGCAGCGGATTGGTTGCTTCTGGTTCACGATGGCGATCGAATTTTTTGGATCAGTTCTGTCGATCGACCGATCCGTTTGGGAACCGCAATTCCGTTTGGCGGGTCTGTTGATGCATCACTGCTATACAATTTCCTCGGTATCGATCGCAACCGTGTGGGTTGTGATCGATCGCGCTTCTCTTCACTTTGCGGCAACTCGAACTTATGAAATTTTCCCATGTGCTTCGAGCAGGACTAGCGGCTTCCCTGCTGTTGACGAGTTTGCCGCTGACTGCGGTTGTTTTACCTGTGGGCGCGATCGAGGTGGCGCAAGTGCCGTCAACGGCTCCCACTGTTTTTGTCAATCCCAGTTTGGGAACAGATGCGCCGACAGCGGGCGACAGCGAATCCAACGCTTTTCGCACGATTACCTATGCGCTGCAACGCGCTCAATCGGGAACGATTATTCAGCTTGCTCCCGGCAGCTACACGCGAGACAGCGGCGAGGTGTTTCCCCTCGTGGTGGGACAAAATATTCGCTTACAGGGCGATGCGTCCACGAAGGGCAGCGGAGTTTTGATTGCGGGCGGCGGCGCGTTCAACAGTCCCACCTTTGGCGGACAGAATGCGGCGATTCGGGCGCTGAATAATGCCGAGGTTCGCGGCGTCACCATCACGAATCCGAATACGCGCGGCACGGGCATTTGGCTGGAAGTGGGCAGCGCGATCGTCCGCGACAGCACCTTCACGGCAAATTTGCGCGAAGGCGTGTTTGTCACAGGCACGGCCAGCCCGACGATTCACGACAATGTGTTTCGGCAAAATCCGGGGAACGGCGTGTCGATCGTGCGATCGGCCAGCGGCGAAATTCGCGACAACCTGTTTGACAATACCGGATTTGGCATTGCGATTAGCGACCAGTCCACGCCGACCATCCGCAACAATCAAATCCGCAACAACGTTGATGGCGTGGTAATCAGCAATTCCGCTCGGCCAATTCTGCGCGGCAACACGATCGAAGACAACACCCGCGACGGTATTATCGTCGTCGGTACTGCCTGCCCGATCTGGGAACGGCTGAG
>JAAUTJ010000069.1 GCA_012031475.1 Leptolyngbyaceae cyanobacterium SM1_3_5
ATGGTCACGGGAATCTAAAGGTTTAATCCCTAAAATTACGGAACAAACTATTTTATTTGGGAAGGTTAATCGTGATGTCCTGCAATTGGTAGAGGCGATCGCCCCTCCCACCCCAAAACCTCCGAGGTCTAAACTGGAGGTTATTCATCTAGCATCAGCGCTTTGAGGTGAGTTGCAAACTCTTGGGTCACTGTAGGCAGATCATCATGAATCAGGCTTCAGGAACCTTTGATACTCTGCGTCAAACGAAAATTGCCGTTGCAATACATCCAGTCTGGGTAAGGTGCCCGATCGCAGTCCGGCGTATTCCAGAAAGCTAGAAAATTCCCAATTCTTTGGATCGGCCACAAGTCCAGCTTTCACTGGATTGAGATGGATGTATCGCGTCAGATGATACAGATACTCGTTGCTATCTACGGCGATCGCCTGAAACTGCCCCTGAAACAAAACCCCAACCCGCTGATAACGCCGATTCATGGCTTTGGTATAGGCGATTGATAACCGTTGCATCGCTCCAGAGACTTCATCGGTTTTACACCGCACCAACAAATGGTAGTGATTGAGCATTAAGCAATAGGCAAGCACATCCAGCGTTTGTGCAATTAAATATCGGCGCATCAGGCGCAAAAAATGCAGATAGTTTTCTCGCTCAAAAAAGATGAGATGGCGATCGTTGCCACGATTGTAGAGACGGTAGTAATGGTCTGGTTGGAACGTGAGATCGCGACGCGGCATGAAGACGGTTTGGATGCAACAGTTCCCTTAAAGTTCCCTACCACCGAAGACCAAGACCTCCGAGGCTTTGAAAACCTTGGAGGTCTGAGCAGCAGCGGCAGCAATTTGGAGACGATGCAGGGTCAGCTAACAATTACTAGGCAGAAAGTTTCCGCACAACGTCCCGTAGCAGAAAGCATCAGCTTTTCCCCTGATCATTCAAACAAATCCTAGAATAATCGCCGGAACAGCAGGCCAATTTTGCCGCGAACTTGTTGGAGAATCGATCGTTTTTGCCAGCGATCGATCGTCACTAAAAGACTATTTTCAAACGAGGTAATTAGAAACTTTTCCATCTGCTTTGCTAGGTCAGGATCGCTAACAGAAACATTCAGTTCATCGTTGATGAAAAAGCTGCGTTCGTCGATGTTGGTGCTGCCGTGACTGACCCAGCGATCGTCTACTAACAATAGTTTGGCGTGCATCATGCTGGGCTGATATTCAAAAATTTTCACGCCTGCTTTGAGCAATTTGCCATACAGTTCGCGAGCGCTGTAGTAAACATAGGATTTGTCGTTGCGCTTGCCCATTGTCAGAATTCGCACATCCACGCCGCGCTGACAAGCCTGAATCAAAACTTTTTGCGTACTAGGGTCAGGAACGAGATAGGGACTTGCCAGCCAGAGCCGCCGCCTTGCTGCCGCCATACTGGTGTGAAACAGCAGCCGCAGGGGAGAATCTTCCAGTGAAAAACTGCCTTTGGTGACGAAAGCCGATCGCCCTGCGGGAGCTTGTGTGCGAAACACCTCACTGCCTAAGTCAAGCACGCCGCCCACGCTCGACCAGTTTTCCATAAAAACGCCTTCCAAAAGCGTGACGATCGGTCCGCGATAGCCCACTTCAAAATCGCGCCAGGGTGCGAGTTCGCCGTCCCACAGGTCGGAGATGCCCGCGCCGCCCAGCAGTGCTTCCTCACCATCGATCAGCAGCAGCTTTCGGTGGGTACGGGCGTTGTAGTCAAACGGCGCTCTCCAGTCAAAATCGCGAAAAAAGCCGAGTTCCACGCCCGCCGATCGCAGCGATCGCCAATATTCCTTCGGCATCTGGTTCGCTCCATGATTGTCGATGATCAGCCGCACCTTGACGCCGGACTGAGCGCGATCGCAAATCGCGCTGGCAAATTCATCGGCTCGCTTTCCGGGCGTCATGAAAACGTTTCAAAGTGCAGCGTCCGCTGGGCGCGGCGAATGGCCGCAAATCTGGCCGGATAGATTTCGGGCGCTTCGACAAAAAATCCCGTCACCTCGGCCTGCGTCGTTAGGGAGGTGGTGAGGCCAGCAACGGCGAGAAAAAACGTAGTGTCGTTGGTGTGGGGAACGATCGCAATCTCAAATTCCGGCTTCGGGCGAAACGAACCGCGCACATACAGTCCGGTGAAGATTCCCAGCAGCAAGACCAACACCACCATGCCGATCGCGTTTATCACAGCGCTGCCCTCTAAAGCTACGCTGATTATGCCCCAATTTAGGACGGCTTGAAGGCATCGGGGTGGGGATGAAAGCGCGGATGCAGCAGGCGGGCAACGGGTCGATCGCCCTGGAGATGCTCGGTGGCGATCGTTTCGACATCATCGGGCTTGATGCGACAATACCAGCTATCGTCAGGCATGACGCGCACCGTTGGTCCTGATCCACATTGACCGAGGCAGTCGGAGGGACTGATTAGGACGTTGGGTGTGGCGATCGATCGAAATTCCTGTAAGACGGCTTCTGCACCGCTCCGCAGACAAGAGCGATTCTGACAGATCAGGACGCAGCGACGCTGAGAAGATTCTGCCATTAAGCTTTGAGGAGGCGATCGAACAAGCTGCTGAACTTGCGCCGAATCCGCCGCTTCTGATACCAGTGGGAAAACGCCGTTTCGTAAGCTTCTCCTGCGGTTTGGTAGGTTTTCCAGGCTTCCAGCGAGAGCAGCATTCCCCAAGCTGCCGCCACATACAGCGACCAGGAAAGTTCGCCGCCCATGCCGTTGAGCAGCATGAAAAATCCGTTGACGATCGCAAATCTCCCAAAACTCTGTCCCAGTTTGCTGCGACGGTAGCGATCGAACGCCTGCCGCTCTTGCCTTTCGCCATGCTGCGACTGCCACTGCGCTTCAGCCAGTTCGAGATCGGCTGCGGAAATTCCCAATTCATCCGCAATCTCGAAAAGCTGTACTCTCGTCAGTTCGCCGGATTCAACCTGACGAGCGATCGCGATGTGCAGAATTTGCTGAGCGTCTTCCTGGCGATAGGTGTCGGGCATGGCCGAAAAGCGAGTACAACGTTTACTATTCTATCGCGATCGACTGGGTGAAGTTAGGAGGTCGAAGCCTGCGTAATTGCCGATCGCCGTCCACATAAAATTAAGTTTTGTTGATGTTTGTGAATTTCTTATTAAGAAAAGATTCTGTAAAATACGGTGAACCGAGGCGGCGATCGTCCAGACCAGCCCGTATATTTGCGGAAGCGTGAAAACTCGGCGGAAAGTCAGAGTAGGAAGCGCACAATCAGTTCTATTGAGGAGTTTCGAGGATGACCACACAGCGCGGCGTCACAATTTGGTTTACGGGGTTGAGCGGTGCAGGCAAAACGACGCTGAGAATGGCGGTTGAGCAAAAGCTGCGCGGTGCGGCTATCCGGTGGAAGTGCTTGATGGCGATATTGTGCGCGAAAATTTGACGAAGGATTGGGATTTAGCAAGGCCGATCGCGATGAGAATATTCGGCGGATTGGGTTTGTGTCGCATTTGCTGACGCGCAACGGGGTGATCGTGCTGGTGTCGGCAATTTCACCGTATCGAGAGGTCCGGGATGAGGTGCGGGGGCGAATCGGGGATTTTGTCGAGGTCTACGTGAATGCACCGCTGTCGGTTTGTGAAGAGCGGGACGTGAAGGGGCTGTATAAAAAGGCGCGGGCAGGGGAAATTAAGCAGTTTACGGGAATTGATGATCCGTATGAAGCGCCGTTGCAGCCTGAAGTGGAGTGTCGGACGGATCAAGAATCGATCGAGGAAGGCGTGACGAAGATTTTGGCGAAGCTGAAGGAGTTGGAATATTTGCCGATGCAGGCAGTGGCAAGAGGATAGGGCGATCGCCAGATTGCTCTTGGTAGAAGGATCGATCGCCAGTTGAGGTGGGTGCTACTGTTGCGGTGAGTTAGCAGTGGTGGCGTTGGTTTCGCGGATGACTTCAAGGTATTGACGTTCCATCAGGAATGCACCCCTAGCGAAGCGGATGCCCCAGTAGCCTCCCGGGCGGCGATCGAGTACCGTTCCTTCTTCACCAATTTGAATCACATTGGGGGGACGCAGCATCGGCATGGGTTCTGCGGTTTTGACGTAGCTGGGCAGGGCAATGACACGGACGCGATCGCCCACTGCGATTTCGTTTGCTTCAGACATCGGTAGATTTACAGTAGATTTACAAAGGGATTGATTTCATCTTATCGCTGCGATCGATCGCGCCCAACCCGGCGAAAATCGATCGCCAAGCGTTGGTAGCATGAGGAAGCTGCCCCATTCGATCGCTCCTGATGTCTTATTACATTTCGCCTCGCTTTCTCGATAAACTCGCGGTTCACCTCACCAAGAATTTTCTGAATTTGCCGAACGTCCGTGTGCCGCTGATTTTGGGCGTTCACGGACGCAAAGGGGAAGGCAAATCGTTTCAGTGTGAACTGGTTTTTGAGCGGATGGGGCGTGGAAGTGGTTCACATGTCGGCGGGTGAACTGGAAAGCCCGGATGCAGGCGATCCGGCGCGGTTGATTCGTCTGCGCTTATCGGGAAGCGGCTGAGTTTGTGAAAGTTCGCGGCAAAATTGGTCGCGTTGATGATTAATGACCTTGATGCGGCGCGGGACGATTTGACGCGACGACGCAATACACGGTCAACACGCAGCTTGTCAACGGCACATTGATGAACATTGCCGACAATCCGACGAACGTGCAGCTTCCGGGTGCTTACGACTCGAATCCGATTCATCGCGTCCCGATCATCGTCACGGGCAACGATTTTTCCACGCTGTATGCGCCCTTAGTCCGCGACGGACGGATGGAAAAGTTCTACTGGGAACCCGATCGCGACGATCGCATCGGCGTTGTCAGCGGCATCTTTCAGGCGGATGGCGTTCCCAAATCAGATATCGAGCAGCTAATCGATCGATTTCCCACGCAGTCGATCGATTTCTACAGCGCCTTGCGATCGCGCCTCTTCGACGAACAGGTGCGCGATTTGATTTACAGCGTCGGGATCGAGAAAATCTCGCAGCGCGTGGTCAACAGCAGCGACAAACCACCGGAATTTCGATCGCCCGATTTCCGCCTCGCCCACCTGATCGAACTGGGATCGCAAATGGTTGGGGAACAGCAGCGGATCGAGAATATGCGTTTAGGACGCGAATATCTCGGCAAGGAATACAGCGAAACGCGCCGCGACGACCAAACCAAACTGTCGGACACTGCCGCCAAAGCATCCGCCCGCAACTGGTCTGCTTCGGAATTTGCTGCCCCAAACGGCCACACGACCCCTGCAAACGGAAATCCGCCCGCAGCCGATCGATCGCCCGTCCAAGCTCCGACTCGCGCCACCTCCTATGAAGGTTCCCACTCCGGTTCGCGCTTGGATGCCCGCATGATGCAGCAGGTACGCGATCTAATCGGCAGCGGCGGGCGCGTCGGCATCGAGTGGTCGATCCGCGTCGCTTCCGCACGAATGCGTGGCAAAGCTTCACAACCGCCCAAAATCACGCGGAAGCCCTCACCGCCTTGGAAGCCTGCCTGAATGAGCATCCCCGCGACTATGTGCGGCTCGTCGGGATCACCGCCGATCGCCAGCGGACGGGAGAGTCGATCGTGCAGCGGCCTTAGAGACGTGAGATCTCGCGTCTTTACGGGGTTACTTGCCTGTTCGCGCTGTGGGTGATCCCGATTCAGGCGCGTCCGTTGGTGGATGCGGCAGCAGGGAATCTCGATCGCTTGGAACATTAAGCCCAACAGCGGGCACAGCGATCTTGGCTGACCTGAGATCTTGCACCTGTGGCATGACCTGCCCAGAACTCAAGTTCGGGCTAAAAGCGCAAGTCACAAAACTGACTAAAAAGCAGGCTGTGCCAGAGTTGTCGCCCGTTTGAACGGTTTTCGCTTTTAGATCGGAGATTGATTTCCGGGCGCTGTTGCGACTGCTGCGACGGGTGCAACTCAGTTACGCTTCGACGCGGCTGCGGGCGATCGCGTGGTTTTCTTGCGCGGTTCGGGCAGAACGGCGGCAACCGCTTCTGAGAGCGTTGATTCGGGTTCGATCGAGGGCAAAGCCGCCAATTTTTTAATCTTGCTGGCGAGGACGCGGAAGCTGCCATACACATCGAAGAGGCGAAACGCAAGGCTCGGCTCGATCGCGCCGTCCAAATCGGCTTCAATCTGTTCGGTGACGGGTTCTTGCCAGAACAACGTCAGGTTGGGATAGTCGGCAAAAAAGGCTTCAATTTCCGGGCGGAAGTAGAGGGCAGCACCGCCGGAAGCCACGACTTCATCGAGTTCATAGAGGTCTTGGCCGAGCGTGGTTTTCAGCCAGCTAAACAAGTTGCTGAGGTAGCGAGCTTCGGCCTGATCGATCGCCGCCTGAATCTGCGCGGCCTTGTGTTCCACCTCCAAATCACCGACAACCATGCGGGCAATCCGGGCAACGTAGGCGGGGGCTGGACGCGCTTGAAACAGATATTCGGGCAGACGTGCCATGTCGCGGACGCTGAGATTGAGCGCCGATCGCCGCACCACATCGTCTTGGAATTCAACAAAACCCAGGTGTTCGCCAATTCCCTGCTGCGGTGTGCCCTGCTTGAACGGCAAGAGAGAAGCATCGCGCTGACCCAGCATCAGCATCAGCGTGTTTTGCTGGGCAAAGGCGGTGGGATTGGCGCTGCGGTGGTTTTGGGCAAGTCCGGCTCCTTCTGGGCGCACGTCGAGGCTGTCGATCGTGACGCTGTAGCGCGTTCCGCGAAACTCGAAGCTGTTCAGGTGGCGAGTCAGTAGTTCCACGAAGCGGCTGCGGTCTTGATATTCGGCATACGGTAAAAGCGTGGAGAGGCAAACGGAAAAGGCGCTCGGCAGATTTGCGGTTTGGGCGATCGCCCCCACAACGGCCACAATTTTGTAAGCAGCCGGGACATATTTCGACAGCTTGACGGGCGGTTTGCCGCGCAGCCCTTGCGCCTTCATCCCCAGCACAAACAGCTTGCCGCTGGCAGTTTGATGTAGGCATCGTTTTCCGGCCTGCCGCCCGACAAGCCCATGTCCAGCAAATCGGCAGAAGAGACCTCCAGCACTTCTGCCCCCATTCGCATCAGTTCGATCGCGCCTCAGGCAAGCGCTGCCACAAAATTTTGCTTTCGGATGTACCGTTGTCGATCGCGGCGATTAAATCTGGCATGGTTCTTCGGGGGTAAAGGACGGTAGAATTCTTCGTAGCCAAAGCTGCACAGGCATTTTAGTACTTTTGTACTATTTTCCTGCCAAAAGCATACCGGAAAATTCGCTCAGCGTCCAGATTCTTCATAAAAATTCAGCTTAAGATGCCGCGAAATTGCTGAAGCGATCGAGCATCGGTCTATAGGGAGTGTTTGAACAGTCCTTTAAGGCGCGTCTAGCTACTTCAGATCCCTAGAACCTAGTGCGAGAGAATCAAGGTTCTGGAGCTTGCGATCGCTCCCCCAATTTAGATTTAAAGCTCAAACTAATCCCTAAAGCCTCCTCTTCGTCATAGGCTGTCAGCTATTTCAAGCTGCATGTTTACTGATGATGAAAGCTCCCTTTTCTAGGTCAAGAAGTTCAGACGTAATTTGCTTAAATTCTTGCTGCCAAAGCTCAACAATTTCATTCTCATCCTCTCGATAGCCGTCATCCAAAATAATAGTTGCGTTATCGCTCAAATCATTAAACAACAACGGCAATGCTGGATACCTGGCAAGTTTTTGAGTCAGGCTAGGAGGTCCGTCAATTACAAATAGATCGATCGGCCGATCAAGTTTCAGCTTGTTCATGCTGTACCAAAGCCACTGCTTTTCCCTGATTGCTACTTCTTCAAGCGGTGCGTAAATGACTGTTGCTATTTTCTCTAGACCATGCAGCAGGATTAGGTCTTGGCTAATCATGGCGTACTTAAGATCATGTTCTAATGACACTACTCTCCCGCAACCAAGCTGTTTGAGGCAGTACGCAATAATCAACGTGGAGATGCCGCTACTTGCTTCCAAAACAAGTTCAGGCTTCTTGGTCAACACAATCTCCGCAATCTTCTTCAACAAATCAGGTGAAGCAGCCCACTCTCTCGTATTTGGAAGCGGCACGTCTGGCTTGGTAGTGAAGAAGAGCGACATGAGAGCTTCTACTTGTCGAAAGTCGTTTTTTAATGTCTGCTTCAATTCTTCCCTGGTTCGTTGCAGCTCATTTAGATTTTTCTCATTAGCTCTCTTCAATATGCGATGGCTCTCAAATAATCCACAAAAAATTGCTGCTGTAGAAACGGCCGAAGCAGTAACAAATCTATTTTCGCCAACGAGTAATTCTCTAACTGCGGTTATGAGTAGAATTAGAGCCGAAGCCGCTGCGATTATTGCACTCGCTCTGCTGGTGATGCGTACTTCCACACTTTTGCCCTCTGAATCGAAGTATGAGCGCAATGCCAATGAGTAATTATCCGTAATGACCCTCACTGTACTTAGCGAGCAAACGGCTGTCTATGCAGTTTCAGTAAATTCTCCAAACATTTATGGATGCTTTACACGCCCACTTCTACGGCTGGCATCTTATGTATCGACAATTACTAAAAAACAATGCAAAAAAAACGCCAGTAGGGTGTATTGCTTCAAGCAAGAGTACCACGTCCACTGTATTGTGAAGACGGCTAGTTCGTGGCGATGGTCGGTGCGTTTGCTAGAAACAGCGTACTTTACGAGATGCAGCGAATCTAGCGGTGTGGCGTGGGTCGATCGATGCGGGCGCAAATTAGCTCAGCAGATTTGGTGACAGTAGATTTAGTGGCAGTCAGCAAACAATCAATTCAGTTACTTTAACCTTGCAATCACTGTCCTGATCTGAATTCGAGTCTTAACCCGACCCTTCTCAAACAACCGCTGAGAATTCACGGTGGTTCTTTGGAAGGATGCAGGACTTTGAGGGCGCAACGTGTTATTCCCCTGCGGTCTTTCGTAATGATGAGCGGGGATTAAATCCCGTAATAGTCACGATACCAGCGGACAAATCGATCGATTCCCACTTCGATCGCGGTGCTGGGCTTGAAGCCAACATCGCGAATGAGATCATCCACATCGGCATAAGTTGCAGGCACGTCTCCGGGCTGCATTGGCAGAAAGTTTTTTCTCGGCAGTTTTGCCCATCGCCTGCTCGATCGCTTCGATAAATATCATCAGTTCGATCGGATTGTTATTGCCGATGTTGTAGAGTTTGTAGGGCGCAGCTTCCGTTTGTGGCGGCTGATGAATGACGCGAACCACGCCTTCGATAATGTCATCAATGTAGGTGAAGTCGCGTTGCATTTTGCCGTAGTTGTAGATGTCGATCGATTTGCCCTGCGCGATCGCATCCACAAATTTAAAATAGGCCATATCAGGCCGTCCCCACTCGCCGTAAACTGTGAAAAATCGCAGTCCGGTTGTCGGCAACTGATACAAATGACTGTAAGAATGTGCCATCAGTTCGTTGGCTTTTTTCGTGGCCGCATACAGCGAAATCGGGTGATCGACATTATCGCTGGCGGCGAACGGAACTTTGGTATTGGTGCCGTAGACGGAACTGGAAGAAGCGTAAACCAGATGTGCCGTCTTCTGGTGACGACAGCCTTCTAAAATATGCAGAAATCCGACCAGGTTGCTATCAGCATAAGCGTGGGGATTTTGCAGCGAATAGCGAACGCCTGCTTGTGCAGCAAGATGGGCAACGGCATCGAATTTTTGGCTAACAAACAGTTCGGTCATGGCCGATCGATCGCCTAAATCTAAATACTGAAACGTAAAGTTCTTCTGGCTGTTAAGCTGTGCGAGTCGCGCTTTTTTCAAGCCGACATCGTAGTAATCATTAAGATTGTCAATGCCGTAAACTTGATGGCCATCTGCCAGCAAGCGCTGCGCTAGGTGATAGCCAATAAAGCCTGCTGCGCCCGTGACTAAAATTTTCATCGAACCACTCCTCCTACTTACTAGAACCTTGCTGCCTGCTCAGAATTCTCATCGATCGCCGTTTGCCTTTGCCAAATCTTCATCAATCGGGGTGAATTCAACAGACTTTATTAAAAACCTCGATCGATTTCAGCACAAGCGCAGTTAGCAGCAGTAGATTTAAAAAGCTCAGCGTTTATGCATAGAAAGCCGTCATTTGCTCATAAAGGCATCATAAAGGCATCATGAATGTGCAGCGGTGGCTCTGTAGTGGTCTGGGTGTGGGTGGCTCTCCTGACCTGTCGCGATCGAAATTTTCGTCCGGCAGGGAAAACTGAAACGGCAATGCTGCCGAACCGAGTTCCTCTGTCACTGGCGCGATCGGAGTTCCAAAATGCTGCGAAAACTCAAGCTTGGCTCTAAGTTTACCCTACTGCTCACGCTCGTTTTTCTGGGCGGCATTGTGGTCAGTGGGATTACGCTGTCCAGCGCAATGCAGAACAAAGCCGAAACCGAGATCGCCACCAAAGCCCGCATTCTCACCGAAACAATGAACTCGGTACGGGATTACACCAGTCAAAATGTCGTGCCCTACCTGCGCGATGAACTCGCGACTGAGGCGATTTTTGTGCGAGAGGCCGTGCCCGCCTTTGCTGCGCGTGAAGTGTTCGATCGATTCCGGCAGCAGGGAAACTATCGCCATTTCCTCTACAAGGAAGCCGCTCTCAATCCTACGAATCCCAGAGACCAAGCCGACGAGTTTGAAGCGCAACTGGTGCAGGAGTTTCGCGCCCAGCCGGATTTGCAGGAAAAATCCGGCTATCGATCGATCGACGGTAAAAATTTGTTCTACATTGCTCGCCCGATGGCCGTGACGGAAGCAAGCTGCCTACAATGTCACGGCAGACCGGAAACCGCGCCCAAAAGCTTACTTGCCATGTATGGCGACCAAGGCGGCTTCAACTGGCCGCTGAATACCGTGATCGCCGCTCAGACAATCTACGTCCCGACCGATACCGTCATTGCACAGGGACAGCAATATCTGCTGCTGACGATGGGAATTTTCGGCGGCATTTTTGCGGGCGTGATTCTGCTGATTAACGCTTTGCTGAAGCGGATGGTGATCAGTCCGATTCGCAAACTGACGGCGATCGCCCGCCGCGTCAGTGAAAGCCGCATGACCGCCGAACAGGTCGGGGAATTTGATGCGCCGATCATGGTGAAGGTCGCCCGCCGTGCGGATGAACCGGGACAGCTAGCCCGCGCCTTTCAGCACATGGCGCACGAAGTCGCCACCCGCGAGCAAAACCTCGCCCACGCGGTTGACGATCGCACCGCCCAGCTTGCCCAGAGCATGAAAGCCGCCCAGCTTGCCAAATCCGAAGCAGAGCAGGCAAATCAGGCGAAAAGCCAGTTTCTCGCCAACATGAGCCACGAACTAAGAACGCCGCTCAACGCGATCATTGGCTACAGCGAAATGCTGCAAGAGGAAATGGAATTTGAGGCATCTGAACTGATTCCCGACGTACAGAAAATTCACGGAGCGGGAAGACACTTACTCGAACTGATCAACAACATTTTGGATTTGTCCAAGGTGGAAGCGGGCAAGATGGAGCTTTACCTGGAATCCGTGTCGATCGCCCTCCTAATCGAAGAAGTCGCCAACACAATTCGCCCGATCGTCTCCAAAAATCAAAATACGCTCGTCGTCAGCTACCCGCCGGACATCGGCCAAAATTGACCGTTGACATCACCAAACTGCGCCAAAGTTTGTTAAATCTGCTCAGCAACGCCAGCAAATTTACGCAGAACGGCACAATTACGCTTTCCGTGCAGAAGGCAGAAGGACAAACAGCGATCGAAGACGCTTGCCCTTTGCCGTTTGCCCTTTGCCTTTTCCAAGTTTCCGACACGGGCATTGGCATGACGCCCGAACAGCAAGCCAAGCTGTTTCAAGCGTTTACTCAGGCCGATGCTTCGACAACGCGCAACTATGGCGGAACCGGGCTGGGACTGGTGATTACGCAGAAATTCACGCAGATGATGGGCGGCAAAATTTCCGTTCGCTCTCAGGCTGGACAGGGCACAACCTTTACGATCGCCCTGCCGGAACAAGTCCAAGAACCGATCGCGCCGTCTGAACCAATCGAACCGATGACGATCGACTCCCGCCTCTACCTGACCGATTCCAGCCTGCCGATCGTCCTGGTGATTGACGATGACCTTTCGGTGCATGACTTGATGCAGCGCAACCTCGGTCGCGAAGGCTTTTACGTCATCGGGGCTGAAAGTGGCGCAACTGGGCTGCAACTGGCTCGCGAGAAATCACCCAATGCGATCGTGCTGGATGTGAAGCTTTCCGCCCATGAAGACGGCTGGGCAGTGCTGAGCGCCCTCAAAGCCGATCCGCAACTGGCCGAAATTCCCGTGATTATGGTGACAGTCGTGGATGACAAGAAACTCGGTTACGCCCTTGGCGCGACGGATTATCTGGTCAAACCGATCGATTTCGATCGCCTGATCACGCTGTTGCGTCAGTGTTTCCACCAGGTTAAACAGTAGCTTGCCAGCATAACGTCAGTTCGATGAGGATCGGAGCAGCCCCCCTTGTATCTTGAGAGTAGAGCGCAAGACCGTCCCCCCCTGGGTGGCAAACACCGAGATTTAGCTAGGCTCTGCGCTCCTGTTCATCCGCCCCAAGCTCGAAAAATCGCCAGG
>JAAUTJ010000070.1 GCA_012031475.1 Leptolyngbyaceae cyanobacterium SM1_3_5
TTGCCAACCACGTTTGCTGCTGCTCGTGGTTAGCCTCACGGTCGGGTCGATTTCGCTGCGTACCTTTAACCGCACGACTGAAGCCTCAAACGAGCGGCAACAGGATGTGATCTACAACGCTGCAACGCCTGCGATCGATCGCGCCAAGGCCAAGCTGGAGTACATGTTTGATGAAGACCAAGACACACGCTACCCAGGCGGCATTCCAAACGAGAACTTCCTAGTTGGAATGATGCTTAACCGTCCTGGCGGTACGCTCGTCCGGGGCTTGACCGTGCCCGATCACTATCCTGATGGTCCCACCAACGATCCCTACAAGTTTCCAGACGAGGAGCGAATTAAGATCGCCCCTGCTGGCTCAGATCTTGGCTACAGCTATGACGTTGACAACGCTTGGACGTTTCCAGCAGATACAGATGGTGACGGTGAGGCTGATGCGACGATCGCCTACTCGATCTTGATGCAGACGCCGAGCAACCAACTTGAACTGCAAGATAGTAGACCTAGGGCGATCCAAGATCGGGCAGGCTTGTTGCAGGTACGCAACGGTCCGCTCAGCAATACGACTCAGGCAAACTCTGCTTGTCGGCGGGGCGGTGCAAACGCGCCAGAGGGCGGCTGGACTCCTGACCCGAATGCAAGCGCCACGATTGTTCGGAAGAATTTTCAGGTCAATGCGTTTGTGCTGCCCAACGATCCCGCCAACACAGCCGTTTCAACCCTAGAGTTCTTCCAAGACCGCAAAGTCAATCGCGGCAACAAGTGGGGAGCCTGGTTCCGCAACGACCTCGAGATCTTTCCAGGTCCCGCTTTTAACTGGAACGGCGCGATGCACACTGAGGGCAGCTTGATTGTGGGTAAGCCCAGCCCACAGCGCGATCGCTCGTCACCAGCTACCTGATTAGCGCCCCAAACTCTTGTTTGTACTCGAAAGCCGCCTCAGAAGTGACGTTTGGCGTGATTGAGGCATCTGATGTACAGAGCAACCCCAACCTAAATGGTGGTGAGGTCTATCAAGGCTATGCCATCAGCGGTGGCGTTGGCAGAGGCGGAGCAGAAGACTCTAACTCGTTTGGCGGGCAGTCCATTTTTCACGTGCAAGAAGAAGGTAGTGATAATCCAATCACCGACATTCCAGGTGAAGTCACTTTCAACGATACAAGAGACTCGGTTCAAAACGTGGACAGGCCAACCGACTACACGCTTGATCCGGTTCGCCTGTTGACGGAAGGCATTTCAGAAGCGCGAGGAAACATTCAAGAATCTAGAGTAGATTCCGCTTGGGAGAACAGCTCTTTTGTCTCAAGAAAGCGCATCTATGCACAGTCTGAAGATCAACCTAATGTTGACGATTCCTTCCGTGCTGACAACCGACAGGGACCAAAGCCGCAGTACGCAGGTGTACCAATCGACAATCAGTTGGGAGATAACATCGATCCTGCTCGAACCGATTTGCTTCGTCTTGACCCTCCTACTGGTGGAGATGAAGATGATGTCGGTTTCGATGGCTATTGGGAACGACGCGCCCGATTTCAAGGTCTGCGCCTCATTGTCGGACAGCGGCTAGAACTTGGAAACGCATTCGGCTGGAATTCTGGTGAGCTTAGCGTTACTAGTCAAGTAAATGAGCCATTGCGCCCCTGGCTGGATTGCAGTCCGAACAACGGCGGTAACTGCAACCAGGCTCGCCAGCGGCGATCGCTCTACGACAATCTAGCAGCCGTACAAGCCACTGCCGTCTATCACGCGAAGGGCGACAATGCAACCGATGGGAAAGACACGCCACTTGCTTGTCTGGCAACAACCGTTCATCCGGGTACGGCCTACACGCTTGAGCGCAGTGCAACATTTGAGAATCTGCGAGAGTACGATTTGTCTAGTGGATCTGCCTTTGTTGCACCCTTCAACGCCCCCACTGCTGTTGTTAACGGTGACTTCTTCAGAGGTCGCGGAACGAACGGCTGGGAATATGACGCGAGTTCTATTGTCCCCAACTTGATAGACACTGCTAGCCCGCTGAATAGCGCTTTGCGAAATCTAGCAAACTATGCAGGCGATCCGAAAGGTGGTGCGCCCTCGTTTAAGCCTGTCAACACTGACGGACAGGTACACCCCTATCCCAGCATGGCGATGTGGGGCGATTTCTCGAATCTGCGACGCATTATGGATTCAAGAGCGGCATACAGCACTCTCAGCCCAGCCGACAAAACGACGCTTCATACTGCCGCTTGCACGTTGGGAATGCTGGCTTACAACATCAACTATCTGTTGGCCTATCAACCTACCCCAGCGAATTCACCGAATCTGTTAACCGATCTTGATCAGCTAATTGGTGCGCTTTTTACAGGTAGTCTTCCTTCAGGGAGTAGGATAACTACACCACCACCGTTTTCAACAGACAGCAGCAGGCGAATCGCAATCGCAGATGCCACACCTGAAGACGTGATCACAGCCCTGGAAACATGGCGAGACAGCGCTGGCACTGCTGGAAACCCTGGAGATTTTGAACCCTTAAATAGAGCGGTTTACACCGCTCAGATGCTAGCAACCAGAGAGCAAGTCTACTACGATCTGTACTATGGTTTTCAGAGCAGTCGTGTTCCGTTTGACTTGCCTGGCTCGTACTGTGCAGATTGGGAATCTACTTCCAACCTCAACCTACTGAAGTTGTGCAGTTCGATTCCACATTATCCAATCCTTTTCTCGCTATTCCCGGCTTTCGATCTTGCCACCACAACTCCTACTGCTAAACGTTTAGTCCCTAGACCTACTAGTCATGGGGATGTTAGCATCGAAGCCCGCACTCGCGATCGTGAAGATGCTCTAATTCCAGAGCCAAGCTACATCAGCGATGTAAACGGCAGCAGCATAACGCTATACCGAGGAATTGGTGTAACAGATCCATCAGACCCTGCTGCATATCCATCACTGTCCTCAGAGCTATCGCAGATTCAGATTGCACCGAAGCCTCGTGGACAGTGGATACTGCCGAATCAGACCTATAACGGCACCTCTATCACACCGAACAATGGGCAGATAGGTTCTGGCCTGACTGTATTGATTCGCGACTGTAGCTCAACGACCTTGGCCTGCATGGACGAAAACTATTTGGAAGCAACGCCGCCGTCCAATCGTGATCTCGTTAGGGTTGCATTCAAAGATTCAGCCTTCATGAATGGGCGTGAGTTGATGGGTGTACGTGCCCTAGATATGGATTTGGACTTGATGCGTACTTCGAGTGATGGCCTTCAGAACGACTTCTGGCTGCCCAAGAGCGGCATTATCTATGCCTTCCGTGAGGATGCTGTCAGCGAAAGCAACATTGTTCGCCCAGAAAGCGAATCTTGGTCTGCTTGTAGTACCGGTAATGCACTGGAGACCGACGCGAATTGTCGAATGAACACGGGTCAATCTGGGATTGATGCCTATCTATCGACTGATCCACCGCTCAACAGCACCAACCTGATCACTCCAAAACCGGTTGATTACTACGCAGATCCCGATCGACGCCCGAACGGATTTCGACTGCGTAACGGCATGGACATTCGCAGAAATGACGACCAAGGTAGAGGGATGACTCTTGTGTCAGACGATCCTGTCTATGTTCAAGGTGATTTCAACTGGCACCAGACCGCTGAGGGAAGACTGTTAGAAGAATTTGTGGAGGAACTGCGCCCGGATTACAGCAACTTTTACGAAGGCCGATCCACTCCCGAACTTGCCTTTGCAAACTTCACGCAAGACCGTTGGCGTCCGGCTGAGATCTTGGCCGATGCCATTACCATCTTGTCTCAGAACTTCTGCGATGGCAGCATCCAAGACGGCATCATCACTGCAACTCAAAGTGCAGTGCCATCAACAGCAGGATTTAATCGATATGGCTGCTTAAACGGTGTCACGATTACTTCTTACTTCAACCAGGGTCGCCCCAATTCGGTTTCTACCGATCCAACCACAAACAATTCTTGGCGGCGGGCAAGCAAAGCAGAGTCGGAGAGCTACCGACCAAACGAGGGGGGACGTACTCCCCTCCTGGTCAGCCGCTACGGAAACCCGTTCGTCAACCAAACCTCACTGTCAGAGTACAGCGGTGGATATGAAGCCGTGACAGTGGACAAGCTACGCAACGTCGCTGCTGAGACTCGCGTGAATGCCACGATCGTCAGCGGCATCGTGCCCAGCCGACGAGACCAGTCTTATGGTGGCTTGCACAACTTCCCTCGCTTCCTAGAATCTTGGCAGCGCAACAACGACAACCAAATCCCGCTGCGAATTGCCGGATCATTCATCCAGTTGAACTTCAGCAACTATGCAACTGGTCCATTTGACCAAGATGCCTTTGAAGTGGGTTCAACACCGTTGGGCGGCAGTAGCGGGGGTGAGTTGATCAACTACTACCGACCGCCAAACCGCTTCTGGGGCTACGATGTCGGTCTTCAGTATGCACCAGCAGGTCCGCTGGCTCGACGGTTTATTAGGTTGGAGAACGATCGAAGCGAGTTCTACAGTGAACCGCCTGCGAATGATCCGTACCTATACAACCTCTGTAGGGAAGCAGCAGCAGCAGCCGATCGCACACCCGAAAACAGTTGTACGCCTCCCTAGCTTTTGAGTGGGTTGCATTCGGTTCATTTTCTTCACGCCTAGGAGATCAGCAAAAATCGTCATGAACACTTCCCTTTCTCGCTGGCAACGGCTCACGCTGTCTTTGTCAAAGCAAAAACCAGTGGAAACGACGCAAGGACTCACCTTGGTTGAGTGCATCATGGCGATCGTGGTTATTGCCTTGACAAGCGCAATGATCACGCCGCCCCTGTTCATTGCGGCTGCGACCCGAATGCAAAACCAACGAGCCGAACAAGCCATGCAAATTGCTCAGGGCGAGGTCGATCGCATCCGCGCCCTGGTTGAATGGGCAGAACATACGACCGATCGCTTACCTTTGCCGAGTGGAACTGCTCCAATTGGCAGAACGGCTGCACCGACCAGCCTGTCGTCTCTTCTGTCAGAAAATCGCGGTTGCAACACCTACAACCCTGAACGGCAGCTACCTTCTGGCACGGCGTTTGGGGTAGATGATGACAGCAATTGTCAGCCAGACTTTGCCGTACAAACGTTTATCTCACCGGGTCAGCCTGTACTTGGCGACTCACAAAATCGGCTTGGAACGTTTTGCTTGGTCGTGCGTGTCTACGGCAAACCTGCAATCAATGATGCGGGTGATGGCTTTGCAGTTCCGCTTGAGACAACGCCTGCTTCGCTCCGATTTACCACTGGTGAGGGCAACCAGCGCACCCGCCCGCTGGCTGTGATTACAACGCCCATGATCTGGAGCGATCGCAGTTCTTCCGTCCGTAATATTCAAGACAGCGGCGATAATGGTATTTGTCGCTAGCCATCTACCAAATTCCACTTGGTATTTTCATCCACTATGACGACATCCTTACTTCGCACCCTAAAAACCATTCGACGGCGCAATCACAGTCAAAAAGGCTTTACGCTGATCGAACTGCTGATTGTCACGATCATCGCAGGCGGAATCGTCTCTGGGTTAATGTTCCTGGTTGTTGAGCTATTAGCAGCAGACCAGCGGGACGCATCTCGCAATGCGACGCAGCAGGACATGCAGCGATCGATGGAATACATGAGTAACGAACTGCGAGAAGCGGTGTACGTCTACCCGGGGAATCTTCTGAACCGCATTGTCACCGAGAATCGCCTGCCGCCGAGTTTGACGCAGAACAGCACACCCGTGATTGCGTTCTGGAGACAGGCTCCGTTGCCCAGAGGTGTCCTTAATTACTGCTCTACAAACTGGCAAAGCCAAGATGAGAATGGCGACCCTCCGATCGTAGATTCTGCGAGACAAGCCATCCCCTGTGCCGCAGGCCATGCTTATTCTTTGATCGTGTATTCTCTCGACACTGCTGGTGGCTCCGACACTGGTGGACCTTGGACAGGCCAAGCTCGCATTACGCGCTATGAGTTGAGGCCGTACAACGACAGTTCGGGTCGTCAGCAGCCTGCTCCGGTTCAGGGTTATGTCAGCCCGATCGTCGGACCCCGGAATTTGTTTGCAATCTGGCCTCGCGACGTGGACGAAACTGACCGCCAAAGGGGTCGCGGTAGGCCAAGTGGAGCAGCAGTTCCCCTGACTGATTTTGTTGACCGCAACCGCAGCGAGGAAACAACCCCAACTTGTCCTTCTAATTATTCAATATCGCCCCTCAATCCACCGGATAGCTTCTACGCTTGCGTTCGGACTGGATCTCCAAATCCACCCCCAGCCGCATCCCCCAGTCCATCCCCAAGGCCAAGAGCGGCGAGCGATACGATCGAAAACCAAGAGGTGATTCTCTACCTGCGGGGAAATGGTTTGGGTAGACCCAGTATTACTGAGAACGGCAACAATGCCTACAGGCCAACCTTGACAACGCGAGTTTTCAATCGCGGTACGCTGGATGTCAACCCAAACAACTAGCCTCGTTTTTTTGCTCGATCGCTTCACCTTTCAACCCCCAATTGGAGCCAAACTATGAGAAAAAAATTACTCAGGTCGTCAGCGGCGGGCTTCACGTTGATTGAACTCATCGCCGTCATGGTCATGATCGGTGTTTTGTTCAGCATTGCGGCTCCAGGCTGGCTGGCTTTTGCGAATCGGCAGCGCGTCAACAGTGTGCGCGACGAACTCTTGCAGGAAATTCGCCGGACTCAAACACTTGCCGCCCAAACCCGCCTTAGCCAACAGTTTACGGTGATTCCTGGGACGGCAGACGCCCCACCGAAAGTACAGGTTGCACGTCCAAGTGTGACTGTTGGTTCTCAGGCTCGTGAGCTTGGGAGTGGTCAAATTGAACCTGGCGTGATTCAAATTGAATTCACTAATAATATTCAATGGATCGAATTTGACGAAAAGGAAATATGGTTTCTAGTTCAGAACTGCCAGATAACGGGTTGAAATTCACGGTTTCGCTTGTCTCGAATTCGGATGTGAAAAGCTGTGCGATCGTGCAAACGCTGCTTGGCGCAACTCGAAGCGGACGTGGTGACGAATGCGACTAAATTCGTACAGATCCGACGCTGCACTTGCGTGGTGGAAAACGCGCTTTACGAACCTAGACCTTAAGTTTGGATAAGATGTGTCTGCCCTAAAAATAGCGGCTCCGATCGAAATCAGAACCGCCAAAAATTAATTATTTTCTATTAACTACCGCACCGCAGTTTCCGGCTGCACTGAGGGGAGCGGCTTCATGAAATAGAGGCGAATCAAATCGATCGCCATGCCGCCGATTAGCGGGAGCTTTTGCAGGAATTTGATGGGCTTGGGTGCGTCCGAGGTGGCGATCGCGTTCAGCTTCAGGTTCTTCGCCGCGCACTGGTCGAGGATGCCGAAGAAATCGGGGTGGTCGACATTGAGGACGATCGGGAAGACGCGGGCTGAAGTTTCGTTGGTTTTGCGGATGACGTGGATGTCGTATTCACGGGCATCCAGTCCCAGCGAATTGTAGAAGCCCGATCGCAGCAGGTCGTTCAGGTACATTGTGGCGAAGACGGACAGCAGGAAGAAGCGGCACCACAGGCGAGCTTTCCAGTCATTGAGGAACTGGGGTTGCGATCGCATCAGGGCGTCAAAAAAGTCGCCGTGTCGGTTTTCGTCCTGGCACCAGTTTTCAAAAAACTTGAAGATCGGGTAGATGCGGTCTTCGGGGTGCGCTTCAAGGTGGCGATAGATCGTGATGTAGCGCCAGTAGCCGATTTTCTCAGAAAGATAGGTGGCGTAGAAAATGAACTTTGGCTTGAAGAAGGTGTAGCTGCGGCTCTTGGTCAAAAAGCCCAAGTCAAGCTGAAGGTTGAAGTCGGACATGGCCTTGTTCAAAAAGCCAGCGTGTCGCGCTTCATCGCGAGACATCAGCAGGAAGCCTTCGGCCAGAACCGGGTTTTTGCCTTTCAGCTTGCGGGCGAGTTCTTTGTAGAGCAGGAAGCCGGAGAATTCTGCCGTGCAGGAGCGCTCCAGGAATTCGACAAACAGCTTGCGAGTTTCGCCGTCGATGTGATCCCAGGACTGGGCAAATTCTTCGCTGCGGACGAAGTGATGGCGGTTGTAATCGACGCGAAATTCTTGCACGATCGCTTCGAGTTCTTCCTGGTTGACGGAGATGTCCATCTTCGCCATCTCGTCGAAATCGGTTGTGTAGAAGCGCGGCGTGAGGATCGTCTCTTTTGGCGGGAGCTTTGATCTCCGGTTGGGCTTCTGCGCCCGGTCTTTGAAGGGAATCTACCATTGCTGCTTATTAACGCTTGGTTGGGAAGCGCTCCAGTCAAGATTCAAATCGATCCGAAGACTGTTGCACGCTTTGTAGAGTACGCTTTTCAGTCTATCAGCAGGCCGATAAGCTTCCCGCTCGATCGCGTTAAGAGTTGCAACGCTCCGCAAGCTTTCTTTACACAAAGTTTAGGGAGCGATCGCCACCGGAATCGGCGCAACCTCAACACTCACACAGGTTTCCAGCAGTCCCTCCACGCCCGAAACGACGAGTAGCGGAACGCCCAACCGCTGAGTCAGCGCTTCTACGGTCATATCGTCCAAAAATCGCGTGTCGCCGTGCTTGAGCATCAGTGAGGGGATCAAAACGGCATCACCGAGATCGCGGCCTTCCAGCACCCGAAGTAGATCGGTTCCCGTCAAAAGTCCCGTGACGGTAATCGCCTGCCCCCAGTACTCACTATTCAGTGCCACCATTTCCACGCTCAACCCTTCGACCTGATTGAGACGCTTGAGAATCGGCTGAAAGGCTTGCTCAACAGCGTTTCCGACTACCCAAAGTTAGGCGGCGCGGCGTAATTTGTTTTGGCAGTCGTTTGGCAGCAGTATGAAATTCTTTGAGAAACTGGCGAATCGAGCCGACGCCGTTGCCGATTTGCGGATAGTCTTCGTAGTGCGATTCGGGCGGCAGTTCTGCCCCTGCGATCAGGAACCATTCGTCGGCCAGCCATGCGATCGTTGAGCCGTATTTTTGCTGAAATTTCGCCTGAAGCGCTTGGACTCGATCGATCATCTCTTGCGCCTTTTCCGGCGTCACGGGGATCAGTTCATCTTCAGCGGGACGAAAGCGAGTCAGGCCAACGGGGACGACGGCGATCGACGCCACAGCCGGAATTTCGCCTTTGTGGAATTTCGCGAGATCAGTGAGGGTGCGATCGAGATGATCCCCATCGTTGATCCCCGGACAAACGACGACCTGGGCGTGAATCTGCAAGCGGTTTCGGGCGAACCATTTAAGCTGGTCGAGAATTTGACCTGCACGGGAATTCTTCAGCAGCCGCTCGCGAATTTCCGGCTCGGTCGCATGAATGGAGACGTACAGCGGGGAGAGTCGTAACTGCGCGATGCGATCCCACTCTTTCTGAGGCAGATTGGTCAGCGTCAGATAGCTGCCGTAAAGAAAGCTGAGTCGGTAATCGTCATCTTTGAGGTAGAGCGTATCGCGCATTCCGGGCGGCTGCTGGTCGATGAAGCAGAACGGACAGCGATTGTTGCACTGGATCAGCCCGTCAAAAACCGCTGTGTCGAACTCCAATCCCAAATCTCGTCGTAGTCCTTTTCGATTTCGACTTCGTGCGTTTTGCCTTTCGCATCGAGGACTTCCAGTTCCAAAACTTCATCGGCGCACAAAAACTGATAGTCAATTAAATCGCGGGGTTTTTCACCGTTGATCGACACGATCGCATCGCCCGCTTCAAAGCCAACTTCAGCGGCGATCGAATCGGGCAACACGCGAGAAATCAAAGCAGGACGAATCGACATGGAAACAAAATAAGCACTGCCTCCAGCCTAGCGCAGCACTCCACCTGCGATCGCAACGATCAAGGCAATGCCCAGCCCAATTCGATACCAAACAAAAATCCAGGTGCTTTGCCGTTGCAGAAATTTCAGCAGCCACGCGATCGACAAGTAAGAAAAGATGAACGTTGAAACGATCCCCACTAGCATCGGCAGCATCATTTCCCGATTGCTGATTACGTCTCCAGTTTGAACCAGGGTGGCGATCGTCAAAGTCGGAATGCCGAGCAGAAACGAAAATCGGGCGGCAGTTTCGCGCTTGAGTCCAAGAAACAGGGCAGCGGTGAGCGTGGAACCCGATCGCGACGCTCCCGGCAAAAGTGCGACCATCTGCCCCAAGCCGACCAGAATGCCGTCTGAAATTTGAAGCTGGTCAAACCCGCGCTTGCGAATGCCGATTTTTTCGGCCAGTCCGAGCAGCAGGGCGGCAGCGATCGCCATGATCGCAATCAGAAGCGGCGCATCCAGTTCGATGTTCAGCGCTTTCAAAACCAATCCGCCTGCCAAAGCGGGGATCGTGCCGATCGCGATCCCCGCCAAATCTTCCACTCCTCCTGCTGCCAGTCTTTCTGGCGAAAGGCTGACCATGCACCTGTCAGGATCTTGACAATATCTTGGCGGAAGTACCAAACAACGGCGAGGACGCTGCCGAACTGGATCGCATCGAGTGCCGCCTTGTTCCAAACGGTTCGCCAGTGAAAAATGTCGGTAAAAATAATCAGGTGAGCCGTGCTGCTGATCGGCAAAAATTCCGTAATTCCCTGAACGATCCCCAAGACGATCGCCTGAAAGATGACGTCAAGATCGATCGTGCCAGACGTGGAAGTTGCCTCTGCAAATCGCAGCAATCCGGAAATCAAATCGAATGCGCCAATGTCCACAGGTTCTCCTTGCTGCAAATTCTGGTCTAGCCTAGTCGCTTGCTCGCTTCTGCACAAGTGCTGGGCGCACACTTGAGCAAAGATTTTATCGGTCGTCCAGCCTCAAAACCAAAAAATTCCAATCGTTCAAATAATTTCTTCAAATCAAATAGAATGTAAATGCCCCCCCAGGGGATGTCTCGTGCTATTGTTAAGTAGCATGAACTAAATACTCAGAAAAGAAATACTCCTTTGTCCTCCTACACACCCTCGACAGACAATCTTTACAAAGAATCTTTGACGATTCGATCGCTCTGGCCGACTGGACGCACTGCCCGTCAGTGGCGCATGTTTGCCGCCGCTGTCTTTCTCATTTCTGTTCCCGTCTTTATTGAAGCACCGCTGGTTCGCTATCTGCCGACCGTGAGTTTGCTGATGACATTGGCGTGGTTGGGACTAAGCTGGCTGCTGTGGCGCAAGCCGTCCACACAGGTGTGGGGCGATCTGCTGTTTGGCTTTAGCTGGACGTGGCTAGCCGGATCGATCTACTGGGGCTGGCTGCGCTGGGAGCCAATGCTGCATCTGCCTGTGGAGGCGATCGGGCTTCCGGCAACGGCCTACTATCTGGCACGGGGCAAGGAAAAGTTGGACACTGGTTCTACCTGGGATCGCTGCTAGGAACGGCAGTCACCGATATTTATTTTTACCTGGTCAATCTGATTCCGCATTGGCGACAACTGATGCAAGTTTTACCTGACCAGGCTGCGCCAATTTTGACGGCTGCGCTGACGCAAATTCAAACCCCTGGGGGCATTTTGGGCGCTGATGCTGGTGAGTGTGCTGCTTGGTGTAGGAATTTGGCCGTTGCGTCATCGTCAGCTACACTGGTGGGCGATTTGGTGGGGCTGTCTTAAGCACCTTGCTAGTAGACGGGTTGTTTTGGATTGCTGCGATGAATGCCTGAGTAGGGCTATGATTTGGGTAGCGATTGGAAAGCTATCTGACGGTGCGATCGTCTGGCAGTTCACAAAACGTAATGCTAGCAGATGCAGGTTTTCGTAAAACAGTCCTGGGAAACCTATACTGGCTGCGGATAGTGACGTGCCAGGATGCATTCATTCGGGAAAGATTCGCGGTTTCTTAGCCTGTGGTGACTTCACAACCCGTTCCCCACTTGATTCTCCGAACCGAATCCGGAAATCGTTATCTCTCACTCGCAGGCAGCAACTGCTGGACGATCGGGCGGGGCGACGATAACAATTTTGTGCTGCCCGATCGCTGGATCTCTCGCAACCACGCGATGCTTCAGCGCATGGAGATGGGCGAGTTTTATCTGATCGATTTGGGTAGCCGCAACGGTTCGTTTGTGAATGGACGGCGAGTTAGCGTTCCTGTGACGCTGCACAATGGCGATCGCCTCACCTTCGGCCAAACTGAACTAGAGTTTTACAGTCCCGCTGTCGATCAGTTGACGGAACCGTCGATTGGGCTGGAATCGCAAGAATTCACCGCAACGGCCACGCTGCATGTCCGCCGCTTGATCTCCGTGCTGGTCGTGGATATCCGCGATTTCACTGTGATGACGCGCCAGATCGATGAAAAAGTGCTGTCTGAAGTAATCGGTACTTGGTTTCGCTGTGCAGGCGACATCATCGCGAATACGGCTCATGGGTCGATAAATACATCGGAGACGCGATTATGGCCGTGTGGATTCATGGCGCTCAAGGGGTCAGCCCCGAAGAAATGATGAACATCACCAAGGCAATCAGCAAGCTCAACGAAATGAGCAGCAGCCTGCATGAAAAATATCCGCTGCCGTTTCCGCTGCGCGTCGGAGCCGGACTGAACACGGGCTACGCGATGGTTGGCAACACGGGGACGGGCGATCGCCCCGACCTACACCGGCCTTGGGCGATACCGTCAACGCCGCTTC
>JAAUTJ010000071.1 GCA_012031475.1 Leptolyngbyaceae cyanobacterium SM1_3_5
TGCTTCTTCAGCAAAGGTCGCAAACCGCTCGATCGCCTCCAAACGCGGGCGATCGCTCTCCTGCCATTCTACCGATTTCCCTGCAAGTGCCTGTTCGATTCGCTGCAAATACTGCTGCCATTCTTCCTGTTTGACCGCTGCGACCTGCTGCTGATGCTGAATCTCGACGATTTGCGCTTTCGATCGCGGCTCATAGCGATCGCCCTTTTGCTTGAAATACAGCTTGTCTTCCGAAAGCAAACAGTACGCCGCATAGCACAACGGCGCACTTGTATCCGAAAACAAAATTTCCGCCAGTCCAGCCGGATCGGTGGTTTCCCCGTCTTCGCTCAGCAGTTCCCACGCCACTTCCAAGCTAGACGGATCAAGATACGGCTCGATCTCGCTGACAAATTTGGCAATGTCAGCGGGCTTATATTCACCCGTCACCTGATAGGTAATTTGGCGCGGATGCAGAACATGAGGCTGATTGCGCCCGTCGATCGCGACCCAGTGCTTCTTGCCTTCCGGTCGATCGAGTACGGCTAGTCGTCGCTGCCGGATGCGATCCGCGATCGATCCTTCCGCAGTGCCGTCGCCTTGCAGCCGAAATTCGACGAGCGTACCTTTTCCATTGGGGATTAGGGGTTAGGTGTTGGGGGTTAGGTGTGAGGTCTAGGGTTGGTATTGGGAATTTCTCCTAACCCCTAACCCCTGATCCCGAACACCTGCTTAGCCTTCTGCGTTGACGAACGGCAGCAAGGCGAGAATCCGCGCCCGCTTGATCGCGGTGGTGAGGGCGTGTTGCTGCTTGGAGGTCAAGCCTGTGATCCGGCGGGGCAGGATTTTGCCGCGCTCGGTGATGTATTTCCGCAGCAGATCGACATCTTTGTAGTCGATCGAGTCTTTGGGATTGATGGGGGAAACGCGACGGCGATAGTAGCTCATGGGATTTTGGTGCGGTAAAAATTACTTGATTTCTTTGTGGACGGTGTGTTTGTTGCAGTGGGTGCAGAACTTTTTGAGTTCTAATCTTGCCGTCGTGTTACGGCGGTTTTTTTTCGGTCGTGTAGCGCGAAACGCCGTTCGATCGCTTGTCGGGATTGGTGCGACACTCGGTACATTCCAGCGTGATGATCAGACGGACGCCCTTAGCCATAAGTCAAGCTCAAATTTGAAAAGCCACAAACGTTCATTATTTCACACGGGCGCGGGCTTCGACAATCCATTTCCTTAATTTAATGTCCAGCGAATAGCCGCGCCGCGATTCTGCCACGTGCGTTTGCGTCAACTGATCGTGCAACGCCTGCTGATTTTCGGGATTCAGCCATGCGGGAATCAGGTCGATCGCGATCGGAGCAACCAGCAAAATTGCCCACAGTCCGCCCGTCCCCAAACTGAGAAATCCCACCAAAAATAAACCGAGCGCCAGCCCCAAACCGCCTTCGCGCTTCGCCAGCGTCACCCAATCCGGTGTCCCGCCCCGCTCCAAATCCAGAACGCGCATATCCAATGCCCAACGTCCCAAACTCTGGCCGAAATTGCGATCGACCAAGGCCACCCGCATTCCCAGCCAGCCCAGCACGAAGATAAACACGATCGCCGCTGCGCCACTGCTGACCAGCAAACTGACAAAGCTGACTGCGACAAAATCAATCAGCAGCGCACAGCCCCGCCGCCAGAGGGGAACACGGCGATATTCGATCGGCGCATCATCACGCATAGAATTGACGCATAGGATTGAGGAATCGTTGTCTAATATGTTAAGCGATCGCCTCAGCCCTTCTTTTCAAATCACTACACCCATGCTGTCTGCTGCCGAAGCTGAAGCTTTAATTCTCGATCGCACCGTGCCGCTCGATCGCACCCGCGATATCGAAATCCTGCCGATCGAAAAAATCGCTGGCCGAATTCTCGCCGCGCCCGTGACGAGCAAGCTGGATTTTCCGCACTGGGACAATTCGGCAATGGACGGCTATGCGGTGCGATTTGCGGATGTGCAGCAGGCCAGCGCAGAAAATCCGATCGCTCTATCAGTTATCGAAGAAATTCCGGCAGGCTTTGCGCCGCAAAAATCGATCGCACCCGGACAAGCCGCCCGCATTTTCACAGGCGGAATGCTGCCCGATGGCGCAGATACGATCGTGATTCAAGAAGTGACGGAGCGGCAAGGCGATCGCGTCGTGATTCTCCAAGCACCGCAGCCGAAAGCGTTTGTGCGATCGAAAGCCGAATTTTATCAGGCTGGAGCGCCGCTGTTGCCAGCCGGATTGCAGATTGGAGCGCAGGCGATCGCCGTTCTCGCCGCCGCGCAGTGTACCGAAGTGGCGGTTTATCGTCGGCCTCGCGTCGCCCTTTTCTCGACAGGTGATGAACTCGTCCAGCCACATCAGCCGCTTGCCCCCGGACAAATTGTCGATTCCAATCAGTACGCGCTCTCTGCCCTCGTCACCGCAGCCGGAGCCGAACGGATCGATCTTGGCATCGTGCCCGATCGCCCCGAAGCCCTCAAAGTCGCGATCGAACAGGCGATCTCTCAAGCCGATCTCGTCATTTCCTCTGGCGGCGTTTCCGTAGGTGACTACGATTATGTCGATCGCATCCTGGATGAACTCGGCGCAAAACTGCATGTGCGATCCGTCGCCGTCAAACCTGGAAAACCGCTCACCGTCGCCACTTTTACCCAGCGCGATCGCCCCGTTCTCTACTTTGGCCTGCCGGGAAATCCGGTCTCCGCCTTGGTGAGCTTTTGGCGATTTGTTGAGCCTGCTTTGCGGAAGTTGTCCGGATTACCCGAAGGGTGGCGACCCGTTTTTGTGCAGGGGCGAACCGTGCAGGAGTTGCGATCGGATGGCAAACGCGAATCGTATCTCTGGGGACAAGTTCGCCTCGTTGACGGTGAGTTTGAATTTCAGCTTGCAGGCGGTTCGCACAGTTCCGGCAATCTGATTAACCTAGCGGCGACGAACGGGCTGGCGATCGTCCCCATCGGCCAAACCCAAACCGCAGCGGGCGATCGCACCCTGATCATGCTGGTCGATCGCACCTGATTCCCTGTGGAGGAGATGCGAGATCTCGCGTCTCTACTCTGGTGGCGCGTCGATCGTTTCCGTCAGGCGACCCTGTGACACGCCGATCGATCGATACGCCAAAATCAATCGACTGGCTTCATAAACTGACGTGCCGTTGCTGAGCGTGGTCGGCTGCACCATTTCACCCGGAAGCGCGGCGAGGGCAGGGGCGAGATTGGCGTCGAAGATGGCGATCGTGCGGCCTTCCAGCGAAAAGTTTCCGGTCGCGAACGAATCGGGATAGCGAGCTTGCGCGGTGGGAGCGGGCAACCGCTGCATCTGGAAGTTGCTCGATCGCGGATATTCGCCTAGAAACGTGGCGCGAGTGGAATGAAGCTGATCTCCCGTCACCTGCGTGAAGTAGTCGAAGATGTCGCTGCCCGGATCGATCGCGCCATTTTCATCGCGATCGCTGCCGTAGACGGTGCGGATGGTGCGCGACGCATCGGCAGTCGAAGGCAAGACCAGATTGATGCTGGCAAAGGTCGGCAGCAGTTCGGCTTCGGTGTAGCCGATTAGCTGATTTTGCGGCGTGAACAGGCGGATGACGACGCGATCGCCCGGATTGAGGCCGCGAATAAACTGCGCTCGCTGGTTCATCCGATAGCGAAAATCTCCGATGAAGCGCTCTTGCAAAAAAGCGTCGGGGCGCTTGGTCAGCAGGGAAACGCGAGCGATCACATGGGGATAGCTGGGCTGCGCCTGCATAATCGCCAAACTGAAATGGCCGCGATTCGGATCATTTGCGCCAGCAAACCGCATCCGATTCAGTGACTACTTGTGCGACGCTGATCTGAGCCGGAGCCAGCAGCGCCGCCGCAGCGAGGGCAAGTGCAGCCGATCGACGGAAAAATACGTGATTCATAGCAGGTGATTGACGGGGCGGTTGGGCTTGAGACCGCATCTTTTTTGCAACGACCGATCGATCGATCGAACAGTTCCAAGATGGCACAAGTTTCATCAATCCCAAGATAGGTTCGACGCGAGTTTCCTTCCTGAGCATACGCGACGCACCCGCGATCGTGTCTAATTTAACCTCGTCTCTACTTTAACTTACGGAGCGAGCCGTGCTTTTTTGAGACGGTTGGCCTCGTACCATTGGGCAACGGCGGGAACCCACGCTTCGACGTGCGGCCACATTAATTCGCAAAGCTGCTGACATTCAAGCTGTGCATCGGCCTTCCAGCGCAAATCAATCAGGTGCAGAATCGATCGAACGTTCGCTGAAATCACCCAATGCTGCCGCACATCGAACGGAATCAAGCCGCGAGCGTGTTCCTCAGAAAATCCCTGCTCAATCCGTTCGTGATAGCGATAGCACGCTTTCAGACACCATTCAATATCTTCTTGCCGCTGCGCTTCGGTGTAGTCATAGCGTTTGCCTTGGCGATCGCTATACGCGCCGATCGGACGCAGATAAAACACTTCCTCAACTTCGCGCTTACCCAAAACCACGTCTAAAATTCGCTGTCCTGTATAGCGCCCGGACTGGACATCCATCGAGATTCCAACCCGATGCGTCCGAATTTGCTGCATGGTGCTGTGGGGGAACCAGCCGCAGTTGAGAACGATCTGCGGATGCTCTAGGGGGCCATAGTCGTCCGCGATTTCCGGCGAGAAGCTGCTTGACGATGATTTCGCCTGCGCGTTCTTCAGACGGGAAAGACTCGCGATCGTCCCACACGAATCCTTCAGCGTAATCTTGGTGCATGGCAGCGTAGATCGTCTGCTGCGGGTTGGGAGTTTGCGAAATAACGGCGACAGTAAAGCGATCCATCAAAGTAAGCCTTAAGCAACAGGGTTTCTAGGATAGTCGGACTGGAGCGCGATCGCCCAAATTTCAAGTTTTTTTATGCCGTTTCTTTGACTTCGACCTGGAGGGAGAGGGGGATCGCAACGGGAGATTCGCCCGTGCCCAGTCGATCGGGCAGCAAGGCTTGCAGTCCGTCCAGCAAGGCCGTTTGCAGAATTGGCTCAGCCTCGCGTTGCAGCATCAGCCGGAAGCAGTCGGCCACCTGCGCCTGCACGGTCGGATTCTCAGCTTTTGCCCAGAGCGTCACCTGGCGAATGGCAATCAGACGATCGAGCGGATCTTCGGCACTAAGCCGCGAAAGCATCTGCATTTCATTGGCGGGCTGCGTTTGTGACTGCCCCCAGGTTTGCCGAACGAGTAGCAGCACAGCCGCCAGCGTTCCCAGCCCTTGCAAAATCGTTCCGGCTGCCAGCCAGCCGTTGTCTGCTGCCAGCCAAACCATCGCGGCGATGTAAGTGGCGATCGTGGCGATTCCACCCAGCAAAACGCTGATTGTCAGATGGCGATTCGATCGACTCCAAAGCCTTTGCCGAACTTCACTTTGCCAATCTTGCCAGCGATATTGCTGCGCCCCGTAAGCCAGCACCATACTCAGCAAACCCGTCAGCGTTGCCAGCACGAGCGGCCAGTTCCACAGCCACAGCGCAACGACCAGCGTGAGCGCCATCAGCCAGCCACCCGGTCCGCGAAATCGATCGAGCCATCGCAGCAGCCGTCGATCGATCGCAGGCAGGAAATTAGTCAGCTTTTGCCAGGAAAAAGAAGCGTGTCCCATAGCCGAACGATAGCGCATCAAGGCGACCGTTATGGTAAGGCGAAAGGGCGATCGACCGAAGCATTGCGGGGGGGATCGCACAAATTGCAATGATTTGTAATAGGGATCGGGAATTTCTCGTGAACACCCTGGAAACTTCATGAAAAATTCAATATTCTGGTCAGTGGCTTTACGCAATTCCAAACTGGTTTGTGAAACTGTAGTGGCATTGCTGCAACAAATCGATCGCAACTGCACGGTTTGTTGTCCTCATCACTTTGCCACGCCGCTTGGTTCGCTGGGCGGATGGGCGACCGCTACACAGTTCGCCAACCTCAGACAGTTAAACTCGCCGCCAAATCACGGCCTAAATGCGTTCAACTGTTAGTTTCGATCGTCTGATCGTCTAGTCTCAATCGCCAGGAGAGATCCGAGCGGTTTAGCCTACCGAATCGATCGCGGCGGCAAATTGAATGCTGCGAAATTAAGCCGCTGATCTACGATTTAGAGGTTTGGCGGCAGCCTCCGAAATTACACTGACCCTCCAGGAAATTGATATGTCTGAATTAATCCAGGCTGTGTTGAAGCATGACGAAACAACGGATTTGCGCCAGTTCAGCCGCGAACTGCGCCAGCGCGACCAAAAATATCTGCTGCGAAACGACATTCTCGCGGCGTTCACAGACTACTGTGCTTCTCACAACAAGCCCGACGACTACGCGCACCGCTCCAACTTGGGCAAGCTGATCGCCTACGTGCAAGAAATCATTTTGGAGCCGGAAAGTTTGTGCGTGATCGTGCGGCCTCAAATTGCTCGCGAAGAAGTTTATCGAATTGGTGAAGACCTCACCGTAACGCCGCTCACTTCACAAGAACTGCTAGATTTACGCGATCGACTGGTCAATCGCTTTCACCCCAACGAAGGCGACGTTTTAGAACTTGATTTTCAGCCGTTTTATGATTATTCTCCGTCAATTCGCGACCCGAAAAACATCGGCAAAGGCGTTGAATTTCTCAACCGTTTTCTGTCGAGCAAGCTGTTCCAAGACCCGACGGAATGGCTCGAATCGCTCTTTCAATTTCTCAGTCTGCACAAATACAACGGCACACAGCTTTTAATCAACGAACGCATTCAATCGCAACAGCAACTTTCAGAACAAATCAAGCGGGCGATCGCGTTTGCGAGCGATCGCGCTCCCGAAGAATCCTACGAAAAATTTCGGTTTGACCTGCAAAATTTGGGCTTTGAACCGGGCTGGGGCAACACTGCCGATCGCATCCGCGAAACGCTGGGAATGCTCGATCAGCTAATCGATTCACCCGATCACCAAGCGCTTGAGGCATTTCTGTCGCGCATTCCGATGATCTTCCGCGTCGTCATGGTGTCGCCGCACGGCTGGTTTGGGCAAGAAGGCGTTTTGGGTCGGCCTGACACGGGCGGACAGGTCGTTTACATTCTCGATCAGGTGAAAAGTCTGGAGCAGGAGCTACAGCAAGAAATCAGTTTGGCGGGTCTGGATGTGCTGCAAGTTCATCCGAAAGTGATTGTGCTGACGCGCCTGATTGCCAACAGTGACGGGACGCTTTGTAACCAGCGGTTGGAGAAGATTTACAGTACGCAAAACGGCTGGATTTTGCGCGTTCCGTTCCGCGAATTCAACCCGACTTTGACACAAAATTGGATTTCTCGATTTGAGATTTGGCCGTATTTGGAAACCTATGCGATCGATGCTGAGCGCGAACTTTTAGCTGAGTTTGAAGGCCGTCCTGACCTAATCATCGGCAACTATTCTGACGGCAATCTCGTGGCATTTTTGCTCGCTCGCAAGCTGAAAGTGACGCAGTGCAACATCGCCCATGCGCTGGAAAAATCGAAATATCTGTTCAGCAACCTTTAACTGGCAGGATCTCGAAGACAAATACCACTTCTCACTGCAATTCACCGCCGACTTGATCGCGATGAACGCGGCAAACTTCATCATCAGCAGCACCTATCAGGAAATCGTTGGAACGCCGGATAGCGTCGGGCAGTATGAATCCTACCGTCGCTTCACAATGCCAGAGCTTTATCACGTCACTTCCGGCATTGATTTGTTCAGCCCAAAATTCAACGTGGTTCCGCCGGGAGTGAATGAAGTTACGTACTTTCCATACAGTCAGATGGAAGACCGAATTCCAGACGATCGCGCCCGACTGGAAGAACTGCTTTTCACCCTCGAAGATTCCGATTCAGTCTATGGCAAACTGGACGACCCAGCGAAGCGTCCGCTGTTTTCAATGGCGCGGCTCGATCGCATCAAAACCTCACAGGTTTGGCCGAATGCTTTGGCAAAAGCCAAGCCCTGCAAGAGCGCTGCAATCTAATTTTGGTAGCCGGAAAACTGCGGGCGGAAGACTCAACCGACCATGAAGAAATCAGCGAAATTGAAAAGCTCTACCAGATCATTGAGCAGTACAATTTGAACGGCAAAATTCGCTGGTTGGGTGTGCGGTTGCCCAAGAGCGATTCGGGCGAAATCTATCGCGTCATTGCCGATCGCGAAGGCGTTTTTGTTCAGCCTGCTTTGTTTGAAGCATTTGGCTTAACCATTCTGGAAGCAATGATTTCGGGTCTGCCCACTTTCGGCACTCGATTTGGTGGTCCCCTAGAAATCATTCAAGACAAATACAACGGCTTCTACATCAACCCCACCAATCAGGAAGAAATGGCGGAAATCATTCTGGAATTCATTTCCAAATGCGACCAAAATCCTGACTATTGGAAGCAAATCGCGCAGCGCGGCGTTGAGCGAGTCTACAGCACCTATACGTGGCGCATTCACACCTCAAAACTGCTCTCACTGGCAAAAATTTACGGCTTCTGGAACTACTCGTCCAAGGAGAACCGTGAAGATATGCTGCGCTATGTTGAAATGCTGTTTCACCTGCTCTATAAGCCGAGGGCACAAGCACTGATGGAACAGCACATGCAGCGTTAGATTCGGTGAGGAGAAAGGGGATGATGCACATTCGATCGCCCCTTTTCTCTACACTGGAGAAGACGATCGAAACATCAGCGTGAGCATCAGCAACCTCACAACTCAATCTCACATTGAGATCGGCGGAATTCCGATTCAAATTGTCCGAAAACCGATCAAAAATCTGAACCTATCTGTTCGTCCGCCGGATGGTCGTGTCCGCGTGGCTGTTCCCTGGCAAATGACAGATGAGCAGATTTGTTCGATCGTCAATTCTCGCCTCAACTGGATTAAAAAACATCAGGCCGCTTTTCGAGCCAATCCGCGTTTCTTGCAGCGGGAAATGCTGACAGGTGAAAGCCATGCGGTTTTTGGACAGCGTTGTTGTTTGGAAGTGATCGATCGCCCCGGTCGCTCCGAAATTATCTTGAACGACAGTACGCTTCAGCTTTTTGTTCAGCCGGGAATTTCTGTTGAGAAAAAGCTTCGATCTTGAATCAGTGGTATCGCGATCGACTGAAAGCAGAAATTCCTGGCTTACTCGACTACTGGCAGCCAAAGATTAATCAGCAGGTGAGCGATTGGGGCATCAAAAAAATGAAAACTCGCTGGGGAAGCTGCAACATTTCAGAGCGGCGAATTTGGCTGAATCTAGAGCTTGCCAAGTATCCGATCGAATGCCTCGAATATGTTTTGGTACACGAATTAGTCCATCTTCTAGAGCGCTATCACAACGATCGATTCAAAGCCTACATGAATCAGTTACTTCCGCACTGGTCGCACTGCCACAACCTCTTAAACCCAAAACCAAATCGGTAAAAAATGCCTCCAAAAATTCAAAGTTTTCATGCTCATGTTTATTACGATGCCGATACTCGTGACATCGCTGCTCAAGTTCGCGAAGGACTGGCGGCAGAATTTGAGGTGACGCTAGGACGCTGGCACGATCGACCGATCGGCCCCCATCCGCAAGCAATGTATCAAGTTGCGTTCGCGGTTGAGCAGTTTGGCGCGGTTGTGCCCTGGATGATGCTCAATCGATCGAGCCTGGATATTCTCGTTCACGCCAATACCGGAGACGATGTAGCCGACCATACCGATCATGCGCTGTGGCTGGGTGACAAGCTGCCGTTAAATCTTGAAGTGTTGCGATCGACGCCATCTGCATAAGTCTATCTTTGGGGGGTTACTGTTGCAAAAAGCAAAAATTTTGCTTTTTTCGCTGGGAGTAGGTTGAAAATTTCCGGAAAGCGATCGCCGCTACCGAAATACCAAGACATAGTGAAAGCCAGCTTTGATAATCGATCGGGCTGTCCTCATCCGACGATTAGCAGTTGGCGCAAGTACGGAGAACTACCATCGTGACCGCAACGACCCACCCAGTAAACAGCGCCCGCTCCACCCAAGAGAGCCTGCGCGTTTTATTTTTCCAGATCGAAGCCGAGCTTCACCGCAGCGATGCGTTTCGTCAAGCGATGTCGGGAGTGCAAAACCAAACGGGAAGCAGCGAGGGAATGCAGGCGTTGCTGAAGGCAGCAGGCCGAGAAGCGATTCGACTGGCGATGCGGCAAATGCTGCGCCACGCGCCGAAAGCGGAACCTGTGCCAGCAAAGCGTGAAAAGCGCGAGAAGCGATCGGAAGAACCCGCCACCGAATCCACGCTGTTGAATACGGCAGCGTCGATCGAGCCAGAACCCATCACGCCGCTTGTCGAGCCACAGGTGATGACGCGCCCTGCTCCGCCGCCGATTACGCCGTTTGAGCAGCAGCGGCAAACTGCAATTGTGCAGGTTGGCGAAACGCTGCGCGAAGCACGATACGCGAAAGGACTTTCGATCGAGCAGGTTCACAGTCAAACCTGGGTTCCGATTCATCAGCTCAAAGCGCTGGAAGCGGGTTTGGTGGAGCAGTTGCCCGAAGATATTTTGTGCGCGGGTTCATTCGTCGCGTGGGCGACACGTTGGGACTTGATGGCTGCGAGCTTTCGGATATGCTGCCGAGTTCGGATGCGGCGCAGTCGGTCGTTTCCGTTCTTGGTCACGATCGCGCATCGCCCCCATCGCTCAAGGTTGTCTTCAGCCTGCTCATCTGTATGTTGGCTATGTGGCTTTGATGGCGGGCGCGGTTGGCAGTTTGGCTTGGATTACCCAGCATCCCGTTTCGCCCGGACTGCTCGAAAAGATTGAGCCAGCCCCGCCAGCCCCAGAGCAGCAAACCAAACCGGGGGTGCGCTTTAGCGGGGTGCAGCGGCAAGCCGTCGCGCAGGCGATCGCGCAACCGCAAATGGTGACACCCGCCAGCGCTGGACTGTAAGTTGAGCGATCGGAAAATCGAATTTTTGAAGTTCAATTAAAATTTTGGCCGCGATCGATACTTTTCCATTCCTTGAGGATTTTTGGATGGAGATGAATCGATCGCGGTTTAATTTTCTGTTGATCTTCCGAACCGGGGAGATAGAGATTTCACCGACACCCATTCAAACCAAACATTCAAACCAATCGATCGATCATCCCCTCAACGCTGTAATATATAACTCTACTCAAGGCAAGCTATAGGCTAGGATTGCGCTAAGCTCTACCCAATTTTGGTTTGTTTCCTGGTCTTCCTTCACATTGGCAAATTGCTTTTTGCGCTTAATTTCCTGGTTTCGTTTACTGTTTTGAGTGTGAATATCTCATGCCGCTCATGGAAGACCGATTTAGCCCCCGTGAATCTCGAAATTCTGCCCTGATTCGATCGGCACCTTTTTTTGAAGGCTTGCCGGAAGCAGTGGTGGACAAGGCAACCGCGCAGGTGGTGACGCGATCGCATCCGGCTAATCAGGTGATTTTGCTGGAAAATGATTGGGGCAGTGCAGTCTATTTTATTCTCAGCGGTTGGGTGAAAATCCGTACTTACAACATTGACGGTAAGGAAGTGACGCTGAATATTTTGGGCAGAAATGAACTGTTTGGCGAAATGGCTCCGCTGGATGAAGTGCCGCGATCGACTGACGTAATCACGCTGTCGCCCACGATGATCGGCAGTATGCCCGCTCAAGATTTTGTGCATCTGCTCAACACCGAAGCCCAAGCCGGAATTCGTCTGGCGCAACTGATGGCGCGACGACTGCGGCAGGTGAATCGGCGGTTGCGATTGCGCGAGTCAGATAGCGTCTCGCGGGTTGCAGATATTTTGATCTTCATCGCAGAAGGGCAGGGGCAGCGGCGCGATAAGGGCATTGAAATTCCCAATTTGCCGCATCGGGAACTGAGCAGCCTCAGCGGACTAGCCCGCGAAACGGTGACGCGGGTACTCAGCAAGCTGGAGCGCAAGGGCTTGATCGTGCGCGATCGCGAGACGATGTTCATTCCCGATCTGGATGCCTTAGAGCGCATCCTCGTCTAGCTGCAACGAAATATTAAGCTCTATTAAGAAAGTTTGGCTTGCATCACAGTTGCGATCGCACATTGGATCAGTTGCGGTAATTTTGGGATAAGTTCCCTCCTGACCTCGACCCAGTGGAGTAGATCTATGTGTTTTAAGCGCGTTTTGGCCGCGATCGATGCGTCTTCGCTCAGTCAGCTTGTGTTCAATCAGGCGTTGGAAATTGCCGAGCGTGACGGAGCGATTTTGAAGTTGTTCCACAGCATGAATTGCGACATGCTGGCCGGAATGCCGCACTATTCCAGCGAGCTTGGTTTGTCGCCGCAGTTTGTCACCGTCGCGCAGCACAATCAGCACTACATCGACCAGCAAAGCCGCGAAGTGCGCGATCTCCTGCGACGATATTGCGAACTGGCTCATGCCAAAAATGTGCCCGTCGAGTTTGAATCGCGCCTTTCCGATGCTGGACAAGGCTTGTGTCAGGCGGCAGCAGATTGGCGAGCCGATCTGGTCGTGGTCGGGCGGCGCGGCAGACGCGGGCTGACCGAAGCGCTGTTGGGCAGCGTCAGCAACTACGTTCTGCATCATGCGCCTGTGCCGTTTTGGTGATTCAGTCGCCCGTTCAAATGCCGTGAGCGATC
>JAAUTJ010000072.1 GCA_012031475.1 Leptolyngbyaceae cyanobacterium SM1_3_5
CCGGCCTGGAATTTCATTGGCGACACGGTGCGCTTTTGGATTGGTGAATATCACATTGATGGCATTCGTTACGATGCGGCTCGGCAAATTGCCAACTATGATTTCATGCACTGGATTGTGAATGAGGCTAAAGATGCCGCTAGCATGAAGCCGTTCTACAATGTGGCCGAACATATTCCAGAAACGACCAGCATTACAAACGTAGATGGGCCAATGGACGGCTGCTGGCACGACAGTTTCTATCACTGCATTTCGGAACATATTTGCGGCGATACGTTTGATTTAGAGCGGCTCAAAGATGCGATCGATGCGAAGCGGCAAGGCTTCATGGGCACAACCAACATCGTCAACTATCTCACCAATCACGACCACGATCGCGTGTTAGCTGAACTGGGCGATCGCGGCATTTTGGATGAGGCGGCTTTCAAGCGAATTCGACTCGGCGCGGCAATTTTGATGACGGCGATGGGTGTGCCGCTGATCTGGATGGGTGAGGAATTTGGGGAATACAAACACAAGACGATCGAGCAGTCGAAAATCGATTGGACACTGCTTGGAAATGAATTGAATCAAGGGCTGCATGACTACTACAAAGGTCTGATCAATCTGCGTAAATCCAATCATGCACTCTACACCGAAAATGTGGAATTCTTTCACGAGAATCCCGATACCAAGGTGATAGGCTACACGCGCTGGAACGATGAAGGATCGCGGGTTGTTGTGGTGGCAAACTTCTCGGATCAATATCTTGGTGGCTACACGATTCCGAACTTTCCGGCGGATGGCGTGTGGCACGAATGGACGGGCAATTATGATGTCGAAGCGCAGGGCAACAGCTTGATGATTGACCTGCCGGAATATGAAGCGAAAGTGTTTGTTTGGCGGCAGTAATTATGAAAAAGCGATCGATCTCCAACCCGATCGATCGCTTTTTGAAAGGCGATTTAAGCTACCGAGAGCGCGTCATGGCCGTAACTCGTTCGGCATTTGGTGAACACATCTTCACCGCGCAAATTGCCGATCGAAGGCTTCACTTCAATCTTCACAACATTATCGATGTTCACAAAAATCGTTTGCTCGGCCAAATTCAAAATCCACCAGTCTTTTTTGAGGATGTGACGCACTTCGAGTTGCAATGTGCCGTCTGTGCCATCGCTTTCGATCGGGGCGTTTAGATTGAACGATTCGCTTTGACCGTTCATGTAGTGAAACGTGATCTGCGTGGGGATGCCTGATTGATACATAAAAGCTCCTGTGAAGTGAAAAGTACTCCTAATCTACCCGGAAATACTGACTTGCCAACGAATTAGCGATCGCGCATTTCACTCATCGTTTCCAGGTCAAGCACGATCGCCAAATCTGCTTCACTCATCAATTCTTTTTCCAGCACAATTTGCCGCAAAGATTTTCCGGTTTCCAGTGATTCTTTGGCAACGGCGGCAGCGTTGAGATAGCCGATATGCGGATTCAGCGCGGTGACAAGCGCGAGCGAACCTTCCGCATAATCACGGCAGCGATCGACCTTCACCGTAATATCGCGCAGACAGCGATCGTCCAGCGTGGCGATCGTGTTGCCCAAAATTTCGATGCTGTGAATCAGATCGTAGGCAATCAGCGGCATCATCACGTTCAGTTCAAGCTGTCCGGCTTGGGCAGCAAAGGCGATCGCCGTGTCGTAGCCGATCACCTGAAAGCAGACCATCGAGGTCATTTCAGCGATCACGGGGTTGTATTTTCCGGGCATGATTGACGATCCGGGCTGCACGGGCGGAAGCTGAATTTCCTTGAATCCGGTTTTGGGGCCGGAATCGAGCAGGCGCAAATCATGTGAAATCTTCACCAAATCCTGCGCCAAATTCCGCAAAGACCCGGACACCTGCACAAACGGAGCCATGCTTTGCATTGCGGCCATCAGGTGCGGTGCAGGTTGGAGCGGTTCGCCAATCAGGTCAGATAAAATGGCAGCGACGCGATCGCAATAGTCGGGGTGCGTGTTCATTCCCGTTCCGGCTGCGCTGCCGCCCAGTCCCAAGCGGGTCAAATCTTGCGCGGCAAACTGGATGCGATCGAGATGATCGCGCAAAATCTGCGCCCAAGCTCGAAAGGTTTCGCCCATGCGGACGGGGACAGCATCTTGCAAATGCGTCCTGCCCGATCGCACCACGTCTCGAAATTCTGTGCCTTTGGCTTCAAGCAGATCGATCGCGCTGTTCAGCGGCGGGTAGAGCGAATGCGCCAAGGCGAGCAGTCCGCCAATCCGAATCGCGGTCGGAATCACGTCGTTGGTGGATTGGCCGTAGTTGACGTGATCGTTGGGATTGACGCGGGCGTAGTTGCCTTTGGTGTCGCCCATCAGTTCCAGAGCGCGATTTGCCAGCACTTCGTTCACGTTCATGTGGTGCGACGTTCCGGCTCCGGCCTGATAGACATCCACGACGAACTGATCGCGCAGTTTGCCCTGCAAAATTTCGTCAGCCGCCTGTACGATCGCCTGACCAATTTCAGTCGGAATGCAGCCCAATTCGCCATTGGCGATCGCCGTCGCTTTCTTAATCAAAACGCAGGCATCCACAAACGTCGCCAATGGCCGAATGCCGCTGACCGTGAAGTTTTCGATCGCTCGTAGAGTTTGAATGCCATAATAGGCATCGGCTGGAATCTGGCGTTCCCCCATCGAATCGCGTTCTGTGCGGCTGGCGCTGGTTTCACCCATCATGTTCCCCCTCATTTCCCTTTGCCACCTTATCTTACGGACGAACCGATCGATTCGGCCTACACTGTGTCTTAAGCTGCACTGTTTTCTAACCGGAAAGAAATTCGATCGATTGTGAACAGCCGCCCCTCATCCCCTAACCCCCACCCCAGGGAGAAGGGGAACCGAACCTTCAAAGTCCCTCTCCCCAGGGAGAGGGATTTAGGGTGAGGGTCAGTTTGTTGGGTAGGCGATCGACTGACGGTAACGAGCGCCTTAAATCTCTTCGACCAACTTTTATTTTGGACTCAGCCATGAGCCAGCAAAACGCTCAAACCTGGTTTCAACAAGGAAATGCGCTGCACGGAGCCGGACGCTTTCAGGGTGCGGTGAATCGGTTTGATAAGCTGCTGACTTTGCAGCCGGACAATTATGAAGTGTGGAGTCATCGCGGCTATTCGCTGATTGGCCTGGAAGCGTATGACGAGGCGATCGTCAGCTTTGAGCAGGCCATCCGCGCCCATCCGCGCTGTGCGATCGCGTGGCACGGCAAAGGCATTGCGCTAGCCAAACAAAGCCGCTATGAAGAGGCACTGTCAAGCTTTGCCAAAGCGGTCAAATACGACTCTGCCGACTACAAAGCCTGGTACAACCAGGGCAGCGCTCAAGCAGCGCTCTATCGCTACAAAGAGGCCGTTGCCAGCTTCGATCGCACAGTGGAACTCAAGCCGGATAACTACCGCGCCTGGTACAATCGCGCCCTTGCTCAAGCTGCCCTGCGGCGCTATGAAGACGCGCTCACCAGCCTCGATACGGCAGTGGCAATCAAGCCAAGCTGTGATTATGCCTGGAACTATCGCGGCATTGTGCTGAGCAAGCTCGATCGATTGGCAGAATCGATCGCCAGTTTCGATCGTGCCCTGCGCCACCGCGAAGACAATCCTGGCGCTTGGTATGGCAAAGCTTGCGCCTATGCGGTGCATGGCGATGGGGACAATGCAATAAAAAATCTGCATCAGGCGATCGTTCTGAGTCCAAACCTCTACCGCGTCATGGCGCAAACCGACGAGAGCTTTGACGAAATTCGCCACAGCGACCAGTTTCGATTCCTGCTGCAAGGTCGGCAAGGCGTGTTCTGAAGCCTTGCTAAAATCGACTTTTTAAGGAATGCATTTTGGAGGGGGCTGTGTCGTTTGATCTCAAGTCGTTTGATCTCAAATTGAATCCGGCTGGCGTTGCCAGGATCGATCGCGTTCCAGCGAGTTCACTGACGGCTGATCATTTTTTGAAGCATACCAGCGTCCGGGAATTCCGGTCATCATCACCGGACTGCTCGATGAACCTGCCTGGGATCTCAATTTTTTAACCGCTCAGCTTGGCGATCAAAGTTTCTCGGTGCGCTGCTATGGGCGCGATCGCTACCGCCAGGACAAACGCACCTGGACGGACATCGGCAGCGGCACAAAACCGCGCCAGATGACCTTTACTGAATATGCGGCAGCGTTGCGGAGCGGCGAAGCGGCAGACCAAGATTTGTATCTGGCAAAATGCCCGCTGAAGACGACCGTCTTGGGCGATCGCACCAGCTTTCGCGCCCTGCGCGATCGCCTCGGTCTCCGCTTTGCCGCCTCAAATCTCAATTTGTGGGTTGGTCCCAGCGGTCATGTCGAAGCCCTGCACTACGATCCCAGTGATGGAACGCTGATGCAGCTTTTTGGCGAAAAGAAGCTGCTGCTGTTTCCGCCCAACCAAACCGCGAATCTGTATCCGTTTTCGATCGCCGTCCACCTGAAACATGGAATGCGGTTGCGATCGTGGTTCAGCCAGACCTATCCCGAACAGCCGGATTTTGCAGCGTTCCCCAACCTAAAAATCGCCCTACCTCAAGCTCAGGAAGTGATTCTTAAGGCGGGCGAACTGATTTTTCTTCCGGTCGGCTGGTGGCACGAAGTTACCTCGCTGGGGGACGGCATGACCTGCTCAGTCAATCAGTTTTGGCACGTGTATCCCTGGAGTCGGGCACTGCGATCGCGCAACAAGTGGCGGGCGCATTTCGGCGGACTGCTGGCCGTGCCGCAGCAAATCAAATCAAAGCTGAAGGCTGAAGACTGAGGAGCCGGAAACGGTAGAGGCAAAAATCATTTTCCCTGCCTCCACCGTTCTTAAGCTTGATTCAAGCTAGACCAAACAGCGGCCGCGGCGATCGGCGGCTTCCGACCTGCTGGAAGGGCGATTTCCTAGATCGTCATTGACAATGCAGATGTCGAACTCGGTGGCGGCTTCGATTTCGATTTGGGCGCGGCGGAGGCGGCGGGCGATCGCATCGTCAGAATCTTGGCCGCGATCGCGCAGGCGATTTTCCAGTTCCGTTAGCGAGGGCGGCAACAGGAAAATTCGCAGCGCTTCAGGAAAGGTTTCGCGGACTTGACGAGCGCCTTCTAGCTCAATTTCCAGCAGCACCCATTTTCCAGCTTTGATCTGCTGCTCGACCGGGCGGCGCGGCGTTCCGTAGAAATTCCCGGCAAATTCTGCCCACTCCAACAGTTCGCCATTGGCGACCATTTTCGCAGAACTGCTCGCGGGATGTGAAATAGTAGTGTTTGCCTTCGATTTCGCCGGGGCGGGGAGCGCGAGTCGTCACGGACACGGAAAAACTCAGATTGGGCTGTCGCTGAAGGAGCGATCGCACCAGTGTTCCTTTACCAACTCCGCTGGGACCTGTTAAAACAATTAATCTACCCGTACTCATGATCTCCTGCTTTGGGATGATGCGATCGTGCAGTGCTAAGAACTCCCATTCTACTCGTTACCATCGCTACCGATTCACTCAATCGTCACTAGCGCTATCTTTGCTGACCACAAAGCGATTGGCAACGGTTTCCGGCTGAATTGCGGAGAGAATAATGTGCCCAAAGTCGGTAATAATCACCGCCCGCGTCCGCCGTCCATACGTGGCATCCACAAGCTGACCGCGATCGCGAGCGTCGGTGATAATTCGCTTGATCGGAGCCGATTCGGGGCTGACGATCGCAATCACACGATTGGCCGAAACGATGTTGCCAAACCCGATGTTGATCAGCTTAATGTCCATAGAATCTAAATCCACTGCGGATAGTTGAGACAAGCGAGGACTTTCAAACACAAATCGCTGGGCAACAGTTTCGGGCTGAATGGCAGAAAGGACGATTTCGGCTTCGGTCGTCGTCGCAAAATTCGGATTGAGCGTCAAATTTGCTGGGGGGGCAGGCGAGCAAGTCGATCGACGAGTGCCTTGCGTCGTGACGATCGCCGCTCGAATTGGGCGACCCTCAGTCGTGTCATCAAGCCGCTGGCGCGAATCGGGCTTCTTGAATCAGCCGACGAATTGGCGCGGAGTCGGGGCTAACAACGGCGACCACTTCGCTGGCGAGGACGGTGTTGCCAAACCCAATGTTGATAAGCTGAAACTGCATACTCCATTGGCATCAGGCGGCTTGACAGAGCTTGCAAAAGGTTAGTTTTAATGGTATCCGCAAAAATTTTGCCTAACAAGGCGAAAACCCGGCTAAACCAAGATCATCCGCAAGTTTCCGCTGTTTTTCTACCTTTGGTATAAATTTTCGCCAAGTCTCTGCCGTTGGGAGCGAAGTATGCTGGGAAGGGGTTAGGGCGATCGAACTTGCGTGACGGAAGAGAATTTTGCAACCTGTTGACTTTACGACTTTGACTGCTGCCTGTGCAGAACTGCGCCGCGACTGGCTTCCGGCTCGGCTGGAGCAGGTCTATCAGTGCGATCGCTTCACGCTGGCTCTTGCCCTGCGGACGCTGCAAAAGCGCGAGTGGCTGACGATTTGCTGGCATCCGCAGGCCGCACGAGTTTGTATTGGGGATGCGCCGCCGCGATCGCCCGACACCTTCACGTTTAGCCAGCAGTTGCGCCATCAGCTTAGCGGTCTGGCACTGGTTGAAATTGAGTTCATCGCGCCTTGGGAGCGAGCGATCGACCTTCAGTTTTCGCGGCGTCCCGGCGATCCGGCGCTGTGGCATCTCTATGTCGAGGTGATAGGCAAGTACAGCAACGTGATTTTGACCGCTGCCGATCGCCAAGTCGTCACGGTCGCGCATCAGGTCAGCGCTCAGCAGTCGAGCGTCCGCCCGATTCAAACCGGACAGCCCTATGAGTTTCCGCCCAGCTTGAACGACCCGATTCCGAGTTTGGAAGAGTCGATCGATCGATGGCGCGATCGCGTTGGCCTGATTCCCGCCCCGCTGAAGCGCAATTTGCTCCGCACCTATCGCGGCCTCAGTTCGGCTCTTGTTTTGTCGATGATTGAGGCAGCAGGACTCGACCCCGATCGCACCACTGACACCTTGAGCGAATTGGATTGGGGAAATTTGTTCGATCGCTGGCGGGAATGGCTGAGCGCGATCGAGCAGCAGCAGTTTGATCCGGCTGGACGCGAATTGGGCTACACCGTTTTGGGCTGGGGTGCGGTGCGTCCGGCGAAATCAGTTCAGCAGCTTTTGAACGACTATTACAGCGAGCAATTGCGTCAGCAAGAATTTGTCCAGCTTCGGCAGCAGTTGACGCAAAAACTCGCCAATCTTTTGAAAAAACTGTACGTGAAGGCAACCGAATTTCGATCGCGCCTCGCCCAGTCCGACAATGCCGAATCGTTTCGCCAGCAGGCCGATTTGCTGATGGCCTATCTGCACGAATGGCAACCGGGAATGAAGTCGATCGCCCTCTCCGATTTCGCCACAGGTGAGAAAGTAATTATTCCTTTAAATCCTGAAAAAAAATGCGGTTTTGAATGCACAAGCGCTCTACAAACGCCATCAAAAATTGAAGCGATCGAGAGCGGCGATCGATCCACTTTTAGCCGAAGTTCAAGCCGAGATTGACTATCTTGAACAGGTCGAAGATGCCGTTCGGCAAGCGTCTGAAACTAGCACAGAAGATTTGCAGGCGTTGCAGGAAATTCGATCGGAACTGATCGCGCAGGGCTACATGGAAGACCCCGATCAACGACTGCGCGAAAGCGATGAATCCACTGATTTTCGTCATTACAAAACGCCAAGCGGCTTTGAAGTTTGGGTCGGTCGAAACAATCGGCAAAACGATCGCCTGACACGCCTCGCCAGCGATTATGACTTGTGGTTTCACACGCAGGAAATTCCCGGTAGTCATGTGCTTTTGCGGCTGTCGGCGGGAGATGCACCAGAGCGATCGGATTTGCAGTACGTGGCGAATGTTTCAGCCTATTTTAGTCGGGCAAGGCAGAGCGATCGCGCCCCGGTTGTCTACACCGAACCGAGGCATGTGTATAAACCCAAAGGCGCGAAGCCGGGAATGGTGATCTATAAACAAGAGCGAATTTTGTGGGGTGAACCGCAGCATTTTCAGCCATGACAGCTTCAGCCGTAACCATTTCAGCCGTAATTTATTTCGAGGGCTGCAACAGTTTACCAATCATGCCGGACAGCCATTCTCGTGGTAGAGTGCGGTGAGCATTTGCGAATAGCTGATTATAAAATTGCCCAGGAACAACGCTCGCTTGCCCTTTTTCCAAAGCGTCCAGTGCTTCAGTCACAACCGTTTCCTTGGAAGTGGCAGCGCGATCGGCAATCGTTGCTAGATTTGGTGGAAAGTCAGCATCGTTGAAGAAATTGGTTTCCGTTGCTCCCGGACAAAGCGCCAAAATTCGGATTCCAAAGTCGCGATTTTCCTCGATCAAAGCTTCGGTGAAGCTGAGAATAAATGCCTTGGTTGCACCATAGACCGCCAAATAAGGCATTCCTTGAAAGGCGGCGATCGAAGCGAGGTTGATGATGCTGCCCGATCGCCGCGATCGCATTTCCTGCAAATACTGATGCGTCAAATCGACCGTTGCCAAAATATTAAGCTGAATCATATTAAGCTGCCGCTGGCGATCGACCTCTGCAAACGCGCCGTATTCGCCAAATCCAGCATTGTTCACCAGCAAATCAACCGTCAGATCCAATTCTTTGACGCGATTAAATACGATCGTGGCGGCATCGGGCGCGGTCAAATCTTGGGCAATCGTTTCTACCTTGACCAGATATTGAATTCGCAGTTGTTCAGCTAGCTGATCGAGCTTGTCTTGCGATCGAGCGACGAGAATGAGATTGTTCGATCGAGCGGCTAAAGCTTGTGCAAAGGTTGCCCCAATTCCCATTGATGCGCCAGTAATTAAAGCGGTTTTCATGTTTCTTTCTGAAGTTTATTTTGGTGAGATTCGATCGCTCAAAATCTGATACAAACGATTATCAACTGGAGCCTTTAAAGCGCGACCGAGACGATTTTTCTTTTGAGCGGCTTGCAAACACTGCGCCGTTGGGCAAAGATAGGCCGATCGCCCCATCCCGTCATCTAGTCGCACCGTTCCCGAAGGATGCTCGCGCACAATTCGCCAAAACTCCGACTTGGGAGCAAGCTTGCGGCAACTGACACAGCGGCGATCGTTGATTGGCATGGGGCGGTTGCCGCAGCGATTAGTAGAGGCCAAGCCACTCTAGCAAACCTTTCCCGGTCACGTATTCGATCAGCAGCGTGGCAACAAAGCCAATCATCGCAGCGCGACCGTTGAGCCGTTCGGCATAGTCGTTAAAACCAAACTTCGGCTCTTGCAGTTTTGGGGTAACGGTGGGTTGAGATTGCGTCATAGCTCTTTTTACAAATCTTCATCTATTGTAGGAGCGATCGCGCAGCGCTGCCGGAACGGATTCGTGCAACGTTGCCGGAACGGATCGCGCAGCGCTGCACCCTAGCGATCGCCTGTCGTCTTGAATTTGCCGATTTAAGCTAGAGAAAGAAGTTATGAAACCTTCTCTAAGAATCATTGAGGTATTAATATGCAAATCGGCGTCCCTAAAGAAACCAAAGATCAAGAGTTTCGCGTCGGTTTAAGTCCTGATAGCGTCCGGGGCTTGCGCGATGCAGGCCATCAAATTTTTGTCGAAACTCAAGCAGGCATTGGCGCAGGCTTTGCGGATGAAGTTTATGCACAGGCGGGTGCAGAAATTGTCGATCGCGCTGGCGACGTTTGGAATCGCGAACTCGTCGTCAAGGTCAAAGAGCCGCTGGCCGAGGAATATCAGTATTTACAAAAAGGCCAACTGTTGTTTACTTATCTTCACTTAGCCGCCAATCGCCCCCTCACCGAACATCTGATCGACTGCGGCGTGACGGCGATCGCTTATGAAGCCGTTGAACTGCCGAATCGATCGCTGCCCCTCCTGACGCCAATGAGCATCATCGCGGGTCGCTTGTCCGTCCAGTTTGGCGCTCGCTATCTGGAACGGCAGCAGGGCGGGCGCGGCGTTCTGCTCGGTGGCGTTCCGGGTGTGCGTCCGGGTCGCGTCGTCGTGCTGGGCGGTGGCGTGGTCGGCACGGAAGCAGCGCGAATGGCGATCGGCATGGGCGCTCAGGTGCAGATTGTCGATGTCAACCTCGATCGACTGGCCTATCTGGAAACCATCTTCGGATCGAGAGCAGAACTACTCTTCAGCACGGCTCCGCAGATTGAGGCGATCGTCCCAGAAGCGGATTTGCTGATTGGCGCAGTTTTGGTTCCGAACCGTCGCGCCCCAATTTTGGTGAAGCGATCGCTGGTTGAGAAAATGCGCCCCGGTTCAGTGATTGTGGATGTTGCCGTTGATCAAGGCGGCTGCATCGAAACGCTGCGCCCCACTTCGCACACGACACCTACTTATGTCGAAGCGGGCGTGGTTCACTACGGCGTTCCCAATATGCCCGGAGCAACGCCTTGGACGGCAACCCAAGCGCTCAACAACAGCACCGCGCCGTATGTGATCAAGCTGGCAAACGAGGGAATGAAAGCGCTCGATCGCGATTCAGCTTTGGCGAAAGGCTTGACCGTTGATCAGCATCAGCTTGTCCATCTTGCCGTGCGCGAAGTCTTTCCTGATCTGGCGAAATAGCATCAGTCCTTCGATCGCTTTTGTTGCCTGCATCACAGCGATCGAAGGCTGAATCGATACCATTACTTTTCCGCAAATCAAACTGCATTTCGATCGCGCTAGAGTAGCAATTGAGACGTTAGGAGCAGTGGGAATGAGCGAATCGTTGACGGTTCCGGTGGCGCTGACGATCGCCGGATCAGACAGCGGCGGCGGAGCCGGAATTCAAGCAGATTTACGCACCTTTGCGTTTCATCTGGTGCATGGAACCAGTGCGCTCACCTGCGTCACCAGCCAAAATACGATCGGCGTAACGCGAGTGGACGCCTTGCCGCCGGAAGCCGTTGCCGCCCAAATCGATGCGGTTGTGGAAGATATTGGCGTTCAGGCGGCAAAAACCGGAATGCTGCTGAATCAGGAAATTATTGCCACCGTTGCCGATCGCGTCTCTACCCTCGCCTTGCCCAATTTGGTGGTCGATCCGGTCATGGTGTCGCGAACCGGGGCGCAACTGATTGATGATGAAGCGATCGCCACGCTCAAAAGTGAACTGCTGCCGCAAGCCGTCCTCGCCACGCCCAACCGCTATGAAGCGCAAATTCTCAGCGGCATGGAGATCAATCACTTAGGCGACATGGAGCAGGCTGCCGAGCGGATCTTGAAACTGGGAATGAAAGCAGTTTTGGTCAAAGGCGGTGGCATGAGCGGCGAACTGCGCGGCGTGGATGTGTTTTTTGATGGCGATCGCCTCGAAGTTCTGCAAACCGAAACGATCGACACCAACGACACGCACGGCACGGGCTGCACGATCGCCGCTGCGATCACGGCCAATCTTGCTTACAGCAGAGATCTTTTAACTGCCGTCCAAGCAGGCAAAGATTACGTCACGCAAGCCCTCCACTTCTCCTTGCGAATCGGCAAGGGCAAGGTCCCGTCGGGCATTTCTTTCCGCTGCTGCTGGGCTGAAGCGTGCTGTCAAGTGTCCAGATTCCAGCAGGCTTGCGCGATCGCCCAGTCTTCCTGCGTGTGAATCACCAAAATTCGCACGGATGAATCGGCGGTGGCAATGTCGCGATCGTCTGCTGACTTCACCTGTTTCGCTTCATCAATTTTCCAGCCTAACCACTCAAAGGCGGAACACGCTTCCGCCCGGACAGCAGCAGAATTTTCACCCACGCCTGCCGTAAACACGATCGCATCCAGCCCGCCCAAACTCGCCAGCATTGCGCCGATGCTCGATCGCAGCCGATGAATGTAAACGTCAAAAGGCTAACTTGGCGCGATCGCTGCCCTGCTCAATGGCCTGCGCGATCGATCGCAGATCGCCCGACAAGCCAGACACGCCTTTGAGTCCCGACTCTTTGTTCAGCAGTCGATCGAGGTCGTCTACGCTCAAGCCTTGTCGCAGCAGGTGAATCAAAATTCCCGGATCGACGCTGCCCGATCGCGTCCCCATCATCAGCCCGTCGATCGGCGTGAAGCCCATTGTTGTGTCGATGCTGTGTCCGTCGCGAATCGCCGCCAGCGAACAGCCGTTTCCCAAATGACAAGTGATCAGGCGCAGTTCCGGCAAAGGTCGATCGAGCAGTTGCGCCGCTCGCCCCGCACAGTACTGATGGCTGATGCCGTGAAAGCCATAGCGCCGGATGCCGCGATCGATCCACTCGTGCGGAATTGGATAGGTTGCCGCAGCCGCAGGCATCTGACTGTGAAAAGCTGTGTCGAATACGGCAATTTGCGGTACATCCCCCAAAAGCTGTTCGATCGCCTCGATTCCTCCCAAATTCGCGGGATTGTGAGCCGGAGCAAGCGCGGCCAATCGATCGATCGCTTCCTTCACTTCTGCCGTCACTCGCGTCGGCTGCTGATACTCCGCTCCGCCGTGAACGACGCGATGCCCGACTCGATCGATCGCGCTCGGATCGTCAATTACCTGCGTTTCGCCGCTCCAAATGGTTTTGAGTAG
>JAAUTJ010000073.1 GCA_012031475.1 Leptolyngbyaceae cyanobacterium SM1_3_5
CTCGACGATTCGCAATAGGCAAGGGACAAAAGACCGACTGGCCTACTTGCCCCCGGAGGCACTGGAGGCCGTCGCCGCTTGGGTGACGATGCGCGGCGGGGAAGCTGGGGCGTTGCTGTATCCCGTGCATCGCGTGGGGCGTTTGCTGCCGCGTCGTCTCACGGATCAGGCGGTTCTGGGGGCGTTGCACAAGCGGGCATCTCAGGCGGGAGTCGCGCCGTTTTCGCCACATGATTTTCGGCGCACGTTTATTTCGGAACTGCTCGATGCGGGTGTGGACATCGTGACGGTGCAGCAGTTGGTCGGTCATGCGAGTCCGACGACGACGGCTCGGTACGATCGGCGTGGGGAAGCGGCCAAACGGCAAGCGGTCGCGTTGCTCAGTCGCGATCTGGGTGAGCGCGATCGCTGAAGCAGCCGAACGCGATCTGGGCAATCGATGCAGGCATCGGTTCCCTCAGCAGGCAGCTTCGTTCCAAACACCGTTGCGCCGTCGCGGTGCGGTCTCATCGGAGCAGCGATCGCTGTGATCCCCAGCCTCTCGTTCCAGTGGCGATCGATTCTGTTGGCTGCGGCTTGCGTGGATGGGTCAAAAATACGAAGAATCGAGGATCTTAGGAAAGGGTTAAACCGCTAATCCCTTGAGAGGTCATCTGCCACTGATTCAGTTCTCAGTCTCTCAACATTCAAATTGCGTCTGGGTCAACACCCATCGCCCGCAGTCGTTCAGCCAGTCGGTCTGCCCGTTGGCGCTCCTCACTCGCTCTTTGGCTCTCGGCATCGGCGCGTTGTCGCTCAATCGCTTGCCCTTCTGCACCCGTCGGAATGACGCGCCCTTCGCGATCGCACCACCGCAACCAAATCCGCGTGATCTCCTCCTCAAACTGCCCTGACCACAGCATCAAGCCCAAACCGACCCCTTCTAACCAGACTGACTCACCCACAGCAGCAATGCCCACTGCTGAAGTCAGTTCCGTGTAGCCGGTCGGCGCGATCGTCCACACCCGCAGCAGCGCTCCGTTCATTTCATCCTCGCCCTGAAGCTGCTTAAGTGGATCAAACACCACGTAGTAGCGAACGCCAATTCGAGCGTACAGGTCTTTCTTGACAGTCGCTTTCCCTTTTTGCTGCGACTTCCGGCTCAACGTCAGTTCATCACCCTCCTGGTTGGAGACAATTTCAATGCACACCTCCGGCAGCTTGCCGAACTCCCACACAAAGTAGGAACGGTTTCGCCGCTGCGAGAAGTCGTCGGGGCGTTGCACTCCTAGACTCAACAGGGCATCGGGAACGACAGGCTCACCTTTGAGCTTGTAAAACAGTCCTACGTTAGCCGCTGCCAAGAAGGGCGCAGGCAGCGCTTTGGCACTGTAAAGTGGTTCCACCAGCAGTCGCTGCTGTTCCTCCGATTGAAAATTGTCCACAGGGGTATCGTCCTCGATCGCAAGGTGGCTGATGTCAAGCTCGGTGACGATCTCGTCTGAGTCTAATAGTTCTTGAGTCATGGCAGTGACCAAACCCGATGCTTCATTATCGGCTGATTCTTGGCAAGACGGACTTCCTTCAACAAGGACGACCCAGCGATCGAAGCAGAATACTACACTCGCACTACAAGTGCTGGCCTAAAACTGGACTGAAGGGTGTCCTACAACGCACTCGAAACCCGCATTCTCTCGTTGCTGCTGGGGCGATCGCCATTCCAGACCCAAAATCGCTGTATTGCTTGTACTGATTGAAGTTCAGACATTTAGTTCAAGCTTGGATATTTGCTTGATGAGACCGCTGCAACACAAAGGCAAATAGTTCGCACATCATCTATCCAACCTGATTCAAGACTATCGATCGCTCTTTTTGGAGGCTAGCACTCGCCAAGCAATGAAAACAGTAAAGGATACATAGACCAGCACCGTTGCCCAATCGAGCAAGGCAGGATTCGAGAGCAAGTTCATGGGTGTCTCCTAACTCGGTAATGAATGACAATTAACTCGCAAAACTTGATCGCTTTGTAGAAAATATCTTTAGGAGTTCCATATGAAACAATTTGGACATCAAATTGCCCTTGCAGTCTTAGGAACAGTCATTCTGCAATCAACGGCAGGCATGGCTCAGTCAGTGCCAACGCTTCAACAAGAAATGCCCTATGCTCAAGCTCGGCAAATATTGCTCGATGAAGGTTGGCAAGCGATCGATATCCCGGCATTGCAGCGAGACTATGAGCTATCTGGCCTTGAGGACTATATCGCAAACGAGCTTGGCTACGGCGAGATGGCATCGTGTGCTGGCACGGGTTTAGGGTTGTGCCGATTTGAATTTGCTGCCGCTGATGGCCGCAAGCTCATCGTTGTTACAGCAAACAACGAACAGGAACCGACTTTGTACCGCTGGTGGATTGAGTGGGTTTTGGACGATGAACCGATTTCTCTTGCTGTGGAGCTTGATTAGCCCTGGCTGTCTGCTCATTGTCGCTTTGCTTCAGCTTGCCAGTGCGCTGAATCTGGCTGGACTCGATGCAGATTCTTTTGTCTTCGGTGGCATTCCAGGCAATTCCGATATCCGCAAACCAATCGTCAGTTATGGCGTGTATTGGCTGCTGCTCGGGCTGCTCCAGGCGATCGCATTACTGCGGCGCTTTGGCAATCGGCGCTTTACCTATCAATGGGGCTTCACTACCAGTCTTGTCGGGTTTCTCATTATGCTCGCACACGATCTGCGATCGCCTGGAGCGGTGTGGATACTAGAGGACAAGGCATCCTGTTTGTCCTCTATACCCTGCCGTGCCTAGCCGTGCTGGGTGGGCCAATCTTGGGAGTAGCGCAATTTTTGCTCGTGCGCCATTATCATCGGCCCCAGTCTGAGGCATCAAACTCTCCAACCTATCGATGGTTTGCCATGAGTTTTAAGTCATGGTTCGTGGTTTTTTTTTGACATCATATTTCTTTCATTGCCGCCGATCGTGCTGCTGTTTGCGACTTACGGAACGGCTATGAAAGGTCGCTTGCTTCAGAACGAGTTGAGCGCGTTGGGACACAGCCGATCGCCCAGACTCGATCGCTGACGCCTTGAGCGGCGGTTGGAGCCGTGTTGCAGCCTTTGCTCTACACCCTCAATCAAAATTGTGGCGCATTGCCTCCTCAAGCACAAAAACACACCGTTCATAGGAAACTACTCCTGGTGGGATTGCTTTTCAAGCTCAGCCAAGACAGCCGCGCTATGTTTCATTACGACTGTCACGTGATCAATGCGCTCCACTCGACTTTTCGTATTGATGCCTTGCTGGTAGAAGCGATCGGCATCGGCTTCTGTGAAAAACTCTAAATACAGCCCAATCGCACCGGGAAACACACGCTTGAGAGGAATTCCTTTGACTTGGCTCATCCCTTAACTCCTGCATCTGTGGCTCAAACAGCATTGCAACACTGCTGGCGCGAGCGCAGCAGTGCGGCTTTGACCGTCATAACTCACCGACTCGCTTTTTGAGACAAAGGGCTTTGGTTTAGTCATCTGTGCTGCTGCTCACTTTGGCCGTTAGATGCTCTACCATCTTCAAGGAGAAGGAATACCAAACTTCAGCAAGTTGTTGTCTTCGGTTAAATCCTTTCTGTAGATTCTGTGTGTCTTTCATAATCAACATGGACAATAAAGTTCCTGAATTACGTGATTCACTTTCTGAAGTGCCATTTCGTATATCGATGTGCTTTAAAGATATACAACTTGCCATTGGAACTGCTTTTACCTATTTATACCAAGGGCAATTATATCTAGTGACTAATTGGCACAATGTAACGGGTCGTGAACCTAGTACACTAAAGCTAAAAAGCGGAGAAGCAGCGATTCCAGATCGACTTCGGATCGAAATTCCGGTCATGGTGGGGACTGCGACCACCAAAAGCCTTGGTCCCGAAACGATTTGTCTAGAATGGCGCGAGACTGAGTTTCTGCTGTATGAAGATACAGGTGAATATCCAACAAAACCTGTATGGTATGAGCATCCACAACATGGACATGAAATAGATGTTGTTGTGGCTCCTATTGGCGTTCCTGAGGGGATTTCTGTATGTCCAGCAAATGATTCAAAACTCAATCTATCGGCAGTACTGTTAAGACCTAGCCTAGATGTTTTTATATTGGGGTTTCCTAGAGGAATGAGTGGTGGGGCGAAATTCCCTGTTTGGAAGCGCGGTAGTATAGCGTCTGAACCTGAGATAGATGTTGATAATTTGCCTAAAATTCTTATTGATACAGCAACACGTGAAGGAATGTCAGGATCACCAGTTTATCTTTGTCAGATTGGATATTTTCAATCAGAAGAAAAGTATGACGAAGGAGGTTATCAAAGATGTCTAGGAGAAGGAAGAAGATTCCTTGGAGTATATTCTGGAAGAATTGGAGACGATAATTTTCAAGCCCAACTAGGAATCGTTTGGAAGGCGAGCGTTATTGAAGAAATTATACAAGCAGCCCAAGTTGGGAGATCATCATTTGAACTCTCTTGTACTAGCTAGGAAACGGCTGCTGAGGTTGTCTGCCGGAGTTGCCCCATGCGCTGCCCGACCGAAGGACACCTCCTACTGGGCGCAAGGCTGAAGTTCGCCCAGCGGTCACGATCGGCTGCAAGTCCGCATTCGATCGCGCTACGCCTCCGCCAGCCGAATCGCAGCGCGGATGGCATCTTCCACCCATTGACAACTCATCACCTTGGGCGGCTCGGTCGATGCGTGAATGTTGGCAACACAGGGAAGTGATGTCGCGATTTCGTTACCAGATTTGAGCAGAACGCGAACGTGCAGTAGCCAAAACTCAGGCTGCGGCACATTCGATGGCAACGTTGCCAAAGGTTTCTCCTCCTTTTGTGCCACAAATTGCACCGCTTCGATCGAATTGATTGCAATCCGATACTCCCCCAAATTGATGAAGCCGCCTTCCACTTGATAACGAGCCATGATTTAACCTCCAAAGAAATAATGAGCAATCCAATCGATTGAATTGGGGTTTGAGAGATGGAAAACTTAAAGTTGAATGGTGGGAGCAGGAGCGAGATCGATCGGCGCTCTGACAGGTCGAGTTTTGGTGTCCCACACCAGCAAAGTCAGAATGATGAAAGCAACTGCGATCGCCACTCGATACCGCTCCATCCAGCCCAGTGAGAGGCGCGGCAACTGCGGTAATTGTGGCCGAAAAATCGGGTAGTTATCGTCAGGCTCGATCGCTTGCCAGTACACATCTCGATCAACAAATGAAACCCGAATTCCCTCTTTTGCTAGCTCTCTAGCTGTGTGCAATGCGCTTCTAGCTGACTGGTCATCTTTAGGCATCTGTCCCACAATCCAAAGTTCATCTTTTCTGAGCCGTTTCTGATATCGCTCTCCCTGCCCAACGGCTTGAAAGATTGCGTCTCTGGTGAGTGTTTTCTTCAGTTCAATGACGGCGCGATCGATCACAATATCGGCGCGGAGTCCATTACACCAGACTTCTCCTTTGGGCTGAATTCCCTTCGATCGCAATACAGCTAAGCAGTAGTCTTGTAGTTCTTTTTCACTGTTAAATTCCATTGCTTAAGCTCCTTTTGGGCAGTGGACATCGATCGATACGGCGAGACGTTTAGGGCGAGACGCGGCGAGACGCAACCGCGAAAAACGTCCCATTTAGAGGGGTTTGAGCCGTGCAAACGGTGAGCAAAGTCGAGGCAAACGGCGAGGACGGAGCGCTAGGCGAGCGAGGACGGACAACCCGGACAGTTTCAAACGGACGGTCGCGACGGGACGCGCTCACACTTGGAACACACATAGCGAGGCTGTTGTGTGTCCTTGTAGATTCCTTTGCGCCGTTTGCGGTGATGACCGCAGAACTCACAGGTGAATTCTGTGGCTTGATTGCTGCTGACTGACTGAATCAATCCCAACTCAATTTGATGCGCTTGGGGAGCCGTCACGATCGCACCTTTGGGATAGAAAACATTGTCCATCCGATCGCGATAGCTGCTGTACGGCGGTAGTTGAATAAAGAATGGCTCTGCTTCTCTTGGCGATACGACTAAGGCAATTCGATAGGCATCAGGCGTTACTTTTTTACTGGCTGGATCGACAGGATAGGCTGATTTGTTTTCTGCTTGATTGAGTTCATTGCACAGCGTATTCAATGCCGAAAGTCGATCGAGAAATGGAGTTGCTTCTGCCCCTTTTAGATATTTTTTAATCCAGCTTTTCGCCGCTGCTGCTGTAAAAAACTTGCGTCGCGTTCTGAAAGTCTTCTTCCATCAGCTTGCTTGCGTTTCCGGTCTTGGCGGCTGACTTGGATGCACCGCTTACACCTGACACATTGCCGCCTTGTCCTGCGGTCAAGAAGCCCATTTTAATGTGGTCACTTAGCTGATAAAAATCCTTCATCACCGTGCCCAAGTCTTCGTAGTCACGGGCGATCGCATTAATTTCATCGACCATCACGGTAATGAAGGGCTTATCAGCAGTTCCAGGTAAATCATTGCGACGGCGCTTGAATTCTGCGTGAGCTTTGCCCAACCAGCGATCGCGGCTTGAATGCCATCACAGCCAGTCGGCACAACACCGGGAACGTGAAACCAATCTTTTGGACTGCCGGGGATCGGGTTGATTAACCACAGTTCTCCGCCTTGAGTGCGGGCGATCGCACAGGCAATTAGTTCCAACAGTGGCGATTTGCCGCCTGTGGAGCCAGCCACGACGCGCACTCGCGGCACAAACTTCTCACGCACCACCTGCTCGAACTCTGCCGCGCCATAGCATCCGAGTTCCTGAAAGCGATCCGCGTGGCGAGCAGGGGCGATCGGCTCACCGCTGGATGTCGCGATCGTCCCGATGGTCGCCGCTGGAGTTGCAGCGCTGGTGTGGGTCGAGGCAAGCCGCACTTTGCCGCTCTCAGGTGTGGTGAACAAATCCACACTCACGATGAAATTGCGCGTGTCCAAGATGAAATCGAGGGGGCGTTGCGACAATCCCCACAGCCCTAAATGCTCACGGTGCTTATCGAGTTCCGACTGTGCTAAACGAGTGCTGTCGGCATTGCGATCGACTTTGAACTTCAGCCGCCAGCCACCGGGAAACAGGACGGACTCGATCGCATCGAAAATTACGCCCGCTTCCCCAAAGTGCTTGATGATGCGGTTGCCAATGTCATCGATCGAGGTTCCGCCCCGAAATAGGCGGGGCGCTTCGAGTTGCGCGATTTGTTGCTGCTGCTGCACATTCGCCGCTCGCAGATCGTCAATCGATCGATTCACCTGGCTTTCCCAGTCTTTGAGATCGGTTTCGTAGGAATGCTGAATCTTCGGCAACGCTTCATGCTCGATCGCATAGAAATCGCGTCCAGCCTGCTTGTTTTCCTCAATCAGTTTTTGATTTTCAGCCGTCAAATTCTCAACTTCAGCCGTGAGTCGATCGACTGCTTGCACCAGTTCATCCACCCGCGATTGCTGTTTGCCCAACTCGGTATAGATTTTTTGCTGTTGCTCCGCTTTCCACTCCTCAGACTTGCGATTTTGCACACCCACCAAGCGCGATCGAATCCGATCGACCTCCTGTTTGACGGCGATGTGGTTTTCTTTGCGATCGGCGCGTTGGTAATGCTGGTGAGTGCGATCGAGTTCAATTTGCGCTTGGTTGAGCCGTTCCTTCAGAGTTTGCACAGCACCAGCGGTTTGATTGGCCGCAATCATCCACTCTTGCGATCTGCCCTCAGCCGCATCTAGTTCCGCCTGCAATTTCGCAACGCGCCCTTGCAGCTTCTCAACTTTGTTCTGGGCGTCAATTGCGGCTTGGGTCGTGAGCGCTTTATCGGCGTACTCCTCGTCTAACTTGGCTTGGAGCCGATCAAGTTCCGCTTTGACTTTAGAGAGGTCAAGTCTCAGTTCACCACTGCGATTCCGCTTTGACTTTAGAGAGGTCAAGTCTCAGTTCACCACTGCGATCGCGAGCAACCGCGACTGCTACCGTTGAGCCGATGCCAAACCCATAGGAGAGGAGCAAGGGTGTGAGGCGGCTAGTCGGGTTCGTCCAATAACCAAATAGGAAGGCGAGCGCCCCCATTGTGGAGACGGAACCACCGAGAATTGCCAGTTGGTGTTTGAGCGTGAGTTTCATGGCTTGAAAATCTTCTACAAGGGGGCTTCATGCCCCTAGAAGTGGCTCTAGGGGCATGAAGCAGGGGGATTAGGCGTAGCTCAGCTTTTGACGCGCCTCGGATGCGCTGTTTTTGAGCAATTCAAACTCGGCATCGAGCTTTTCTTGAATCACTGGCCGGATGCGAACTTGATGATCGACATCAAGCTGCGAGTTGGCGTTTTTTTCGCGCTCCAGGTTGGTTTTGATTTGCGACCCTCGGAAGCGCTCATCGAGCGATCGACCTTTTTCTTGCAAGATCGAAACTTCCTTGAAGCCATTCGTGCGCGTTTCGGCATTCTTGGCAGTTCCCACTTCGTAGGCCACGTCTGCCGCTTCCATTCCCACCAGGTAGTTGACCTGTGCTTTACGGAAGTTCACCATTGCGATTGCGACGTTGAGCGTGACACGGCTTGCAATCACCGCGCCTTTCGACTTCTCTTCCATCAACTCCAGCGATCGATTCTCTAGCTTGACCGCATTGAGTTTGTTGTTGGCACAGAGCGATTCACGCTGAAATTCTGCGTCGTCAATCTCAGGAATTGAACTGGTTGAAGGGCGATACAAATCCGTTGGCATTGAGCCAACAAAATCCGGCATCGCAAAGTTGAGATCGGGTGCTTCTAGCACTTGGGCTAAGCCGTCGATTGAGGGCAGATCAGGCCGCTCCGATCGCTGGACGGTAGGCGGAGAGGGGAATGGTCTGATGTTCGATTGCGGCTGAGTTTGCGTCTCTGACTGCGGCGGCGTGAAATCGAAGTTTACATCGGTCGGAAAGTCGGGAGCGGGTTCGGGTTCGGGTTGGTTTCTTTTGGCGCGTGGCATAAATTCTCTCCTGATGGAATGTGGGTAATTAGTTACCGAAAAAGCGCGATGAATTTCGGACGGCGGCACTTTAGCGGACTGGCTGGGACTGCTGGGAGTCGCAACGATTAACAGCAATGCCGCCAGTGCAATCAATGTCCACAGCGCTGAATTACCGCTCATGGGTCTGTCCCTGCTGATGGGTTTGGATGTGGTGGAAGCAGGCGATCGAAGAGACAGAGAGCGCGATCGCCAGTGCAACTAGCCAGCCGGAGCAATGGGAGCGGCGGCGGGCTTTCCCAGCTTTGCATCAGCGCGGCTAATTCCTGCAACGCCTGCGTGTTCTCGGTTTGGGAATTGCTTAGTTGCGTCGCTTTTTCCTGGTAGAAGCGCTGATCGAACTTCAATTCCTGCACTTTTTCCGACACGATTTTTTGAGCTTTGCGGGTGTCGTTGAGCTTCTTTTCCTTGCGATCGATATCCGCTTGCATCGCGTTCTGAACGTGATCGATCGCCTGCACGATTTGATTTGCCAACGCCAGCGGGTCATCGATTTCAATTGCTTCTCCTGCGAAGGCCGCGAGCGAATAGGTTTGCGGCAGTTCCGGGGCATCCACTACCGTTGCAGCTTTGGTTTCGACGGCGATCGACGGCTGGGTGATCGAGTCGCCATCTGGGGTGTCGGGTGGAGTTGGAGCGGGGTATTCCTGCCGCGCTGCTAGGAGAAAAGCATCCTCGCGCCCTTCCGCTTTGGCATTCAGAAACGCCCGCAGAACGGCGATCGCCATCTCATTGAGCCGATAGATCGGTTTGTCGTTGCGGTCATAGCGGGCGATCGATTGGAGTGGGGTTGGGAAGTGCCGAAAAGCGGGTTCAACTTTTTCTTTCCAGTAGCGATTGCGGAGCGTCGATTCGTCTCCACATTGCAGCAGTTCTGCCGCTTCTTTGAAGGTGTAGGTGCGTCCGGTCGTGGTGCTGGTGCTGTCCGAGGCGATGTCCTGCGGGCTGGTAGCGGGCTGATCTGCGGGCTGTCCGGGGAAGGGAATGACAATCGAATCTGTGCGCCCAAAGCTAGGCGCGGTCTGCGTTTCCATCAGTTGTACTCCAATAAATTTGTAGGTTCCGGTAAGCGTCCGGGTTGTTATCCTACGATTTACGTTAGCATGATATTGGGAGATTTAGATATTTAGATATTGAAATTTCCGAAGAACTGGAGTAGTTGTGATTGAATTGAGATCAAAGCTTATGCAGGAAGAAGACATTTTGGTAGATCGGCGCAAAAGTCCCGATTTTCAACAAATTTCGGGGCACATTGACAAAAGCCTTGTCAGGCAGTTCAAGACCTTCTGTACAGGTGAAGACATCACCATTGCAGAGGCTCTTGAAGATGCGATTGCGCTATATCTCAAGTCCAAAGGGATAGAGCCTCAAAAGCACCCTTCCACCACGCAACAGGGGCAGTGAGGAGCTAAAAGCAATGGTTTCAGACCGCTTTTACATCAGTTCGATCGAAGAGCATCAGAGAAAAATCAGTCTTGAAGAATGGGCTGAAATGCCTCACCAAGACTCAGACTGAAGACACAGCCACTCAATTTAAAGGGGCGATCAATATGACACAAGCGACTCGAAAATTGACATTTGAAGAATACGCCAGTCTGAATGCGGAAGATTGGGCAAGGCTCGGTCTACCAGAGGGACGCTGTGAATTTGTTGACGAGTGGGAGTTGAACGAATTGCCATCTGAATCTGAGCCAAATGACTTCATTGCGAATTTGCTGATGGTGTTGCTGGCAAGTAGTGGGGTTGCTCCACTACGGCTGATTCGCCCGCATTCCTGTGAAATAGAGGTCGAAGGCAATCCCAAAACGCGCTTTCCTGATCTAGTCATCTTGCGCGAAGAACATCTAAGTTTGACCCAGAAGCGATTGTTTATCCGCTTGCATATGGCGGCTCCTCAACTGGTGGCTGAAGTAGTCAGTCCTGGTGATGGAAATCGCAAACGCGACTACGAAGCAAAGCGCGACCAGTATCAGCAACGGGGCATCCCCGAATACTGGTTGATCAATCCGACCGAACAGTCGATCACGGTGCTGAAGCTAGAAGCAGGCGAATACGTTGAACATGGCGTTTTTCAGGGGAGCGATCGCATTCAATCCGAGCAATTTAAGCAGTTGAATTTGACGGCTGATCAAATTCTCAATACTGGAGTGTAGACAGTAAGAATGTTTGCCCGCCCATTCCACCACACCTAACGCTGGTTCACAAACTCCGCCCGAAAGCGAGAATAGATCGCAGTCGTTCTTGTGGATTCGCTGTGGGGAAGTTTGAGGCGGAAAACTACGCCAAGTATGAGGAATTAAAGCAGCGGCAGATTTGGCTGACAGCTTGGGGTAGTGCTGCGATTGCTGGAGGCGGAATTGGTGCGTTTGCAACGCTGAATCCTGCACTGCTAGTGCCCACATTCGCGACTTTGAATCTCATTGGCGACGATCTACAAGGAACCAGTCGAAGAGTTTTGCTGATGCCAGAATTGCTGGAAGCGTTTGAAGTCGAGGATGTTGCGATCGAGGCTGCGCTAAAACCAGAGGGATTACCAGCCATTGATTTTTTTCTACGATTTCCTGACAAAGAATATATCCTCATTCAAATTCGCTCAGTCGGCAATGCCAAAGTTGTCTACAACGAGAAACTAGAAGCATTGCAATTTAGAAGCAAAAAGGAGGCTTGAAGACGTGGCAACCTGATCCACTCTCAGAACTGGCAAGACAGGAGCAATGGCTACGCAAGGAGCAACCAGATTTACTCGGAAGCTCGTCCCGCGATCGCAGACGGCCTCTTTGCAAATTGCTTGTTCTATGGGGAGAAACGACTTTAAGAGATCACGAAGAGCATTTGTACGTCAAAATAAATGATCAGAACTATTTGGCGATTCGCAAATTTGGCACAGCCAATATTGTGACGGCAAACCAAGTAGTTGATTTCATTCGGAGCTACTTAGCTTCGAGGCGCAGCACAAAGACTTCCTAAAAGCGAAACCCCCGTCGAATTTCGACAAAGCAGGGTGGTTTCATTTAGCGGTAGAAAAATGAACATGGTTTGAGATGCGTTGCTCGACCGAAAAATGCCTCAGACCTTGAACTTGATTGAACACTTACAACAAATTCCCGACTACCGCAAAGGGAAAGGGAGACGGCACTCCTTGTGGCTCGTTTTGATGCTGGTGCTGCTCGGCAGTTTATGCGGCTATCGTGGCTACCGACCCTTAGCCGATTTTAGCCAACTGCACTGGTCGAGCTTGTGCGAGTTGCTTGAACTACCGAGCCAGACTCGGATTCCGTCCTACTCGACGTTTCGCCGCGTCTTGCAGCGAGTCAACTTTGAGGGGTTGATTGAGTTGTTCAACCGCTGGAGTCAGATGTTGATTGAGGTCAATGAGCCGACCTGGGTGGCACTCGATGGCAAAAGCATCAAGAGTACGCTGAGCAATTACTGAGGTGGAACCAAAAAACTGGACAGGTAGATAAGCTACACCCTTCCAACCCATGCTAGGAGTAGTTTATGAGCCAAAAACAAACGCAAACAGCACAGCGCCCAGTTCAAATCCAAAGTT
>JAAUTJ010000074.1 GCA_012031475.1 Leptolyngbyaceae cyanobacterium SM1_3_5
AGCGGTTCGCACGACTCCGGGCGTCCTCAAGCAGGTGGAGCGACGGCGCGAAATTGAGCGGCAGCGCTTAGCAGAACTGAAAGGCGAAGCCGAGAAAGTCAAGGCAGCGCTGGAAAAATCGCCGCGCTTCTCGATTTCCAAGCAGGTTGGTGAGAATGATGCGATTTTTGGCACCGTCACCGATCGCGAAGTGGCCGAACTGATTCAGGCGGCGATCGGGCAGGAAATCGATCGGCGCGGCATCACGGTTCCCGAAGTTCACAAGCTCGGTTCCTACAAGGTGGAGATTAAGCTGCACCCAGAAGTGACGGCTACGGTTGAAATTCAGGTGGTTCCCAACTAAGCTAGCGAAACCTCTGATCAATTCGCTCCCGGAATTGCGCTTGTTATGGTGCAGGAACTCAACTTTCAAACTGCGAGCGATCGACTGCCGCCGCAAAACATCGACGCTGAAGAAGCGATTCTGGGCGGCATTTTGCTTGATCCGGAAGCGATCGGGCGCGTTTTGGAAATTCTGCGCCCCGAAGCTTTCTACATCAGTACCCATCAGGAAATTTTCAAGGCGGCGATCGCCCTCAATCAGGCAGGCCGACCCACCGACCTGATGAGCATGACAGCTTGGCTGCACGACCAAAAGCTGCTCGATCGCGTTGGCGGTCAGGCACGACTGGCGCAACTGGTCGATCGCACGGTCAGCGCTGTCAACATCGACCAGTACGCCCAACTGGTGATGGACAAATTTTTGCGCCGCAACTTGATCAAGGCGGGCAATGAAGTCGCGCATTTGGGCTACGAAACCAATACGCCGATCGAAAAAGTCCTCGACCAGTCTGAGCAAAAAATCTTTGGGATCACGCAGGCTCGCCCCAATCAAAGCTTAGTTTCCACTGCCGACATCCTGACTTCGACTTTCATGGATATCGAAAGCCGATCGCTTGGCATGGCGATCCCCGGTGTCGCCTGCGGGTTCTATGACCTTGACGCTTTGACGCAGGGCTTCCAGCGATCGGACTTGATCATTGCCGCAGGAAGGCCCTCAATGGGAAAAACCGCACTGTGCTTAGGTATGGCGCGTAACATTTCGCACCAGCTTCCAGTTGCGGTGTTTAGCCTGGAAATGTCGAAAGAGCAATTGGTGTATCGCCTGCTGTCGAGTGAAGTACAAATTGAAAGCGGCAGGTTGCGATCGGGTCGGATTGCTCAAACTGAATGGGAGCCATTGACCCATGCGATCGGAACGCTCTCTCAACTGCCGATTTTTATTGACGATACGCCGAATATTTCGGTAGGAGAAATGCGATCGAAAGCGCGTCGTTTGCAGGCAGAACAAGGCGGCACACTGGGCTTAATTTTGATCGACTACTTACAGCTAATGGAAGGCACGGGCAGCGAAAACCGAGTGCAGGAACTTTCGCGGGTGACGCGATCGCTCAAAGGGCTTGCTCGTGAATTAAACGTGCCAATTATTGCCCTTTCACAACTTAGTCGCGGCGTTGAATCGCGCACCAACAAGCGCCCAATGATGTCTGATCTTCGCGAAAGTGGTTCGATCGAGCAGGACGCAGATCTCGTGATGATGCTGTATCGCGATGAATACTATAACCCGGATACGCCCGATCGCGGCATTGCCGAAATTATTATCACGAAACATCGAAACGGGCCAGTTGGCACAGTCAAACTATTGTTTGAACCGCAGTTTACGCGCTTCCGAAATTTGGCTGCTCCAAATCGGTCTTAACTAAAATAGATGGCTTTAGTGTCGGCATCGATCGCAGGACAAAGCGTTTGACTGTTGCCTCTGGCTTCTCGTTTTGCCGACACCTGATCCCTAACACCCATCCCCTAACTCGCATTTCGCGCCGCTTCAGTTGCTTCAGCCGGACTTTTTAGCCCCACAAGGTTTGATAAATTGTCTGTGGGCTGTTCTTGGTGGTGAGGATGCCAGAGTTGACGATAGCGGTAAAGTGAACTGCCGCTGATGCCGTATTGCGTCAAGGCTTGGAAGCGAGCGGTAATTGTATCGGGAAGCACGTTCTTTGCAGTCAAATCAGCGATCGCATTTTGGATGCGAGTTTGAGCATTTTTGGACTGTTTACGGTTCCAGGTGTCGCGTTTCAGTTCGCGGGGATTGGGCTGCACCACAATTCCTTCAGCGGCATCTCCGGCTCTTGGCTGCTGGGGTAGACCATAGTGGTAGTACGGACTATTTTCGATGCATCTTGCCCATTCTGCGGCGCGATCGCCCAGTTCATGCTGATGCTGACACCACTGCGCGAAACCCGGAAGCGATCGCGCCGTCGCTACAACATTGTCAATCAGCGCTTGCCCGATCAGCGGTTCACCCCCTGACAAAACGTGATTAAAAATGTAGCTCCGCATCGCAATTCTGCCGAGCAAATAGTTGGTTTGGCCGCTGTCTGTCCAGCCCGGATCGATCTCGGTGTTGAGGTCTTGCAAAACTGTTCGGCTCGCCGCGAAACACGATAGCGCTTCTGACGATTTTTCTGCATCAGCTGATCGAACAGACAAACATCAATTTCGTTGCGCTGTTCGGCGCATTGCCACTGGCGAACGAAGCTGGAGCGATCGCTCCAGATCGGCTGCAAATCCGCGTTCAGTAAATTCGAGCCAACCTGTAGCGGTAAACGATGAGCCTGGTACAGACGTGGAACGCTATCGGTAGTGTAAGGGCGACGGTTGGGAAAACTTCAAGCTGTCCCGCTTTAAGACGGAAACCCGCTGATTCCAGCAGGCTGGAGAGGACGATCGCCACCTGCCACGATCGCTGCTCGTTGGCAAACGGCAAATACAAATGTAGGCCGCCGCTGTAGCTGGACGTGCAGGCGATCGCGCTCACCAAACCAATTCGCTCCAGTGCCGCCATAATGCGAGCGATCGCAAACGGGTCTTGGCGCGGGTGGTAGTGGCTGGCAATGTCGATGTCAAGCAGGCAGTAGCGCGTCGTGGAGCCGAAGCGGACACCATATAGCGAGTTGCCCTGCTGAATTTGGCGATCGCTGAGCGGATAGCGGCTTTCCGTCCGCCAGTTGGGTTTGCAATCTGGCTGCGGATGGTCGGCATAGATAAAATCAAACCGTTGCGGAAACAGCGAGAGAAATTCGTCCGTTTCTTCGACGTAATGGCGCGGCGGCGATGGCAGACAAATCATTGATTTGCCTCCGTGCAGCGACGGGGACGGCAGCAGAAACTAGGCGACACGAGGCCGCGATCGATGCTAAACTTTTTGTGCATAAAATCCGTTCCCTGGCTTGTGCCGGGGCAAGGTGATGGAACTCAAACCCTTTCGCTGACTGTGGTAGGGAGGCGGCGGGGTTTTTTATTGGGCTGTAATGCTGGAAATCAAAACTCGTAACCGAACCTTCGATGCACAGAAGTTAGCACCAATTTTTCGCGGGTTCAATAGGGGTCGATCGCCAGATCCGCCGGAGTTACGGCTAGGCAATACGCGGGAGTTACAGGGCAAATCTGTACGCGGGAGTTACAGCCAAATTTGTAAACCATACGCGGGAGTTACAGGATTGATCTGTCACAGGGTAGCGATCGAGCGATCGAAAAATCCACCCAAAAACATACGCCGGAGTTACAGCACGATCGCCTGTTCATACGCCGGAGTTACAGGGCAAATCCGACGCCAAAGTTACAGGCAAGCTTGTCAAAAACATACGCCGGAGTTACAGTCAGGGTTTCCAGATATAGCGTTTTGAAAATTACAGGCTTAATAAGACGCTATAGATAGCGCAGCTAGATCGGATCGATCTGGGACATCTAGCGGTACAATTCCTCCTACCCAATCTGCTCGATCGAGAGTTTTGTCCTGTGAGCAACCACGAAGAATCGACGTTTCCCGTTGACGGTCAACTCCTAATGGTGTTGCCCAGAGCCGGAGCCTCGCTCAAAAACCCAGATGTCCAACTGCCGATTTTGCGATCGGACGAAGACGGCTACTATCTGGAAATGCGAGTCGAGGCCGATCCGGGCAACCCCAGCGAGGTTGCAGTCACGCGGCGTGTCCCACTGGAAAACCTTTCGGCAGAAGAATGGGAAGAACTCAAGCGCCAATATGCCGATCTTGACTTTCAGTCCTGCACCGATCAAGGCGTCAGCAAAGGACTAGAGAAGATCCAAGACCGACGCATTCAGCGGCTCTTTATGGCCTTGCTGACGTTCCTCAATCCACGTCAGGTCGCGATCGTCCTCTTCCTCTATCGGCTTGCTGCCCAGCAGGGAAACGGCGCGATCGTCACATTTCGATCGAACGACCTGCTCGAAAGTTTGGGCTATACGCGCACCAAAGACGGCGGGTTTGCTTCCAAGTTACGATCGCAACTCAACCGCGATCTAGTAGCACTACATCGAACTGAACTGGTTCTCGCACAATCCCTGCGAAAGGGAAATAGCATCGGGGCAAAAGTGATGATCAAAAGCGTTTTGCGAATTAAAGACTACGAAATTGACAACGTTCCCCGTGATTTCGATCTGGCAAAAGCCGCAGATTACAACTTTATGAACTCGCAGATGCCTACACCGTCTCACTTGAGTTTTTTTGAAGGACCAGGACGCACAGGCGACTACGTTCTATTCGCCAACAGCATCGACATCACGCAAAAACTCGGCAGCAATGCAAAAAGCGACTACAAGACAAAACTATTAATCTATCTTGCCAGCCGCATGAAGTGGGACGCGATGCAGGACGGCGGCTATCTTCACATTTCAAAACAATATCTGTTCAAAAATCTCGATCTGTTGGGAAGTAATTCTTCTCGAAACAATCAGATTTTTTGGCGAACCGTTGATGAATTGCAGCAAGAAGGATACGTAATTTCTGCTCAAGAACTGCCTGGAAAGAAACGCATTGCCACCATCCAGTTTCAGCTAAACCTAGAGAAATGCAGAGTCACGTTAGCGATCGCGAACTTGCGGAACGACAGCGGACTTCTAAACATTCGTAGAAGCTTCTTTAGGGTGTAATTATGGAACGATCGGAATGCCCGGTAATTCGGCTGCGATCGCTCTCTTGCATCGGTTGCGAGAACCGCCCTGAATTAAAATTCGGGCTAACAGCGCAAGTCACAAAACTGACTGAAAAGCAGGTCGAGTTAGGTTTGTCACTCGTTTGAACGGGTTTTTGCTATTCAAATGAGAATTGATTCCCGGTCGTTATTGAGAGAGGGGTGCAAGATCTGAAAGATCGCTCACAAAACCCATAAAACAAACGCCAGACCGGAAAATTACCAATCTGGCGTCCATTCAATCAGCCTGTAGTCAGGCAGTCTGTGATCAGGCAGCCTGTAGTCGGGCAGTTTTGCTTAATCCAAAGCGTCCTTGATGCTGTCAACGGTGCGCTGAACGGCACTTTTGGCGCTGTCAACGGCGTTTTGAGTGCGATCGGCATCTTCTTCTGCCCGCTTTTGGATGCGAGCCGCATCGCGCTTGGCCTTGCCTGCGATCGCGCTGTCGTCATCTGTGGCCGCATCGACTCGTCCAGCGTTGTCTTTGGCGGCTTGCTGAACTTTTTCTTTGGTATCCTCAATGAAACCTTTGGAGCGGCTTGCGCCTTCCTGGTAGCTTTCGTTCGCCTTATCGACTGGATCGGCTGCGGCGATCAGGCTAGGAGAAGCGGCCATTGCGCTTAAGGTCGGCAGTGCGCTTTGCCAAATCAAAGCGATCGCGGCCAAGCAAAGCACCGCGTTGGTAATCCAGCGCGAAAGCTGCTGAGTGAAATAATGAAATTTCATAGAAGAGAATCTCCATGAGGTTTAGCAACTCTATTCCTACTGCATTGAGCGCATCAGCCAAATCGCTCTCCAGACAGAGCTTTGCGACTACTGCTTTTTGTAAATTGATGATATTTCTAAATCTTTTACAATCAAGCTGCAAATTCACAAAGTTGTTAAGTTTGCCTTATTTTTAGGTGAGAGGTTCGATCGCAATATTGAATTGGTATAAAAGCAAAAAACACGAAAGGCAAGAGAAGCGATGTCAACTTCTCTTGCCTTTTGCAGTGGTGGGTGGTGGGCTAGGTAGATTTGGGTGAGCGCGATCGCTGGCGCGACACCAATCCATCAAACACTTGCCATTAACCAATCACCCAGAGTTCTTGCCCGTTGCCTGGGGTTTCGGTTCCAGGCGCACCCGTACCATTGTTGGCTGAGAAGAATAAGCGACCGAGCAGACTGGTCAACTGCGTCGGCTGCGAGCCTTGCGCTCCAGGCAAGATATCAAACGCGGTTTGCGTTCCATCGGCGCTGAGCCGCCAAAAGTTCAAGTCCGATCTCGGTGTTCTCAAGGTTGGGTGCTGATGCCGTGAAGTACAAGTTTCCATCTTCATCTGCCGTGAGATTTTGCGGAGTCGAGCCAAGTGTGCGACCAGTTGGATTCTGGTTGATATCGAGAATGGGCGTGTTGTTTAGCTCAATCAGGCTGGGCGCTCCGGTGCCGTTGTAGCTCCACAGTTCTACCCCGCTGGTTCCATTGTCAGCCGTGAAATACAGCAGTGCGCTGGCACCGCTTCCCACCACCGTCAGTTGCCCAGGAGCAGAACTGAAATCGCTGGTGGTGTTGGGTTTGAGGTCGGCCACTAGCTCAACCCTCCCGTTATTGATCCGCCAGAGTTCTTGTCCAATATTGCCGCCAAGCTGAGTGCTGTTCGGCGAAGTGCCGATCGCCGTGAAGTAAATTTGATCATTGAAGAAGGTGAAGTTGGGCGAGGCACGAAATGGATCAAGGTTCGGGTCTTCGACAATGCGGGGCGTACCGACTGCCCCATTGGTAACGAGAGCAGGCTGTGACGTTCCTGGTGCAAGCCGCCACAGCCGATTGATTCGGTCACTTCCGGTCACTACAAAATAAACCTCTGTGCCGTTGGGAGTCGGAGCGCCGAAGAAGTTTCTGGGCAAAGAGCCGCCTCCACCTGGAACCACATTGATTACTTCTGGAGTTGCGCCCGGACTGGTGATGCGCCACACTTCCTCTCCTGTCGCGTTAGGACCAGTTACGCCATCGAAACCAGAGAAGTAAAGCGTGTTACCGATCGCCGTCAATCTCTGAATTTGCCTAAAGTTGGTGACTCCTTGAACTTCTGTCGTGCCGCTTGCCGTGCCGTCCGATCGATACAGCACAAAGCGCTGCCGAGTTCCAGTGACTCCATCTTCTTGGAGGGTTTCTCGGACACTTGCAACGAAATACAGCGTACCGTTGACGTTAACAGGCAATTCGGGAATTGCTTCAATGCTCCGGTCGGTTAGCGAAAGGATCTGTTCGGTTGTTCCTTGACCATTGGTGCGCCAGAGCGCAGTTTGACCATTGCCCGCACCAGCAACAAAGTAGAGGACATCTTCAGCAACGCCCTGTGAGTTGGTGAATCGACCTGCTACCAGGTTTGCATTGACATCAGCACCGGGATTAAATGTGAGGTTGGCAGGGAGTGCAACCTTTTTCACGCTGCCCAGCGTACCAAGCTGCGCTGCATTGCGGCCATCTGCCCGCCAAAGCGATCGCCCGGTTCCATCGGTCGCCACAAAGAACAAGCTGTTGCCCACGACCGTAATTTGCCTTGGGTTTGATTGTCGGCGGCCTGGATTGATATCGCGGGGCGATCGTTGGATTGCCGTTGCGAGGCTGCGTGTACATGATCAGGTCATACAGCACACCCTGAGTGGCCGGATTAGAATCAATCCGCAAGAAATAAGTGCCCGCGCCAAGGTTGCCGCCAAAGCCATCACTGATTTTGGTTTGGCCTGCGCCTTCCAATCGGGGCGGCTGAGCAATTTCTTGAATCGGGTCGTCAGTTGAATCAGCCGGATCGTCAGGGAGAATCTGGTTGGGGTTGTTTGGATCGGCTCGAAACAGCGTGACATTGACGCTACCCTGCCTCGGTTCAACCGTCACGCTGGTAAAGCTGCCGCCTTCGGGGACGGTGAACTTGTAGTAGTCGAAGGTGTCTGCACCGCCAACAAATTCTCTAAAGGTGAACGGTGCATCGATCGAAGTACCGTCGAGAGAAGCACTGATATCGAGCGGTGGATCTGCATCTGGTACGTTCGGAGCGCGATCGAGCGGAATGGCCGAGTAGGTCAGGCGATATCTGCCGCTTTGTCCGCTGCTGGCTGGAAACACGCGAATGAAGTATTCGCCCGGTGACATCGGTTCGGCTGACGTACCGACTGTAATCGCTTCGTCGGCATTGCCACCGTTTGTCGAAAATCCGATCGGCGTATTGCTGGCATCTCGAACTTCAACGTTCAGATCAGCCGTTAATTCCGTCAGGCTGAGATTGAAAATTGCGCCTTGGCTGAAAATATCATCTTCGGGAATGGTAAAGCGGTAGAAGTCATTTGTGTCGCTGCCGCCCACCGTGTCAGTGATGACGCGATCGGTAAAATCAATTTCGATCGGTGAGGCTGTATCCGCCGTGTTGCCGCCGCGATCGCTGCCGCCAGGGTTGTTAGGGTTGTTGGGATTGTTGGGATTGTTGGGATTGTTGGGGTTGTCACTGGAGGCAGCGACCTCCAATCTGTAGTTGACGCGCCCGCGCCCGCTGCGATATTGCACACTGAGGTAATACTGGCCGGAATCAAGCGTTCTAGTCAGCGATTCGTTGCGATTGCCAGCGCGTCTGCCCGTTTCCAGGGTGGTGATGAACTGATTGCGCTGGCGACGGCTGATGCTGGCAAAGTTGACGTTGCCAATGCGTCGCAGGGCGCGGCTCGGATTTTTTAGGGAAAACAGTTGAATATCAACGTTGGCACCGCGCTTGATGCCGGAGAGATTAATTTGCACGTTGCTGCGACCGATGAGGCGAAAGCTTCGCAGGTCAACGCGATCGTTCGTCTGGACAGAATCATTTCCCCGAAAAGACGGCGTGACTAGGATATTTCTTCTGACTTGTCTTAGCCTTTCGTCTGCGACCATGAACTCTCTCCGTGCGAACTTGCGACAGCAAATAGCATTCCCGATTGCCGATTAAAAGCAATCACTGCTACAAAATTTTTGAAGCTTCATCTTAGCTCAGCGGAGCCGATTGGCGATCGAAGCTGAGCCGCAGAACGGAAAACGCCAAGATCAGCAGAAACAGAGCCAGCCCGATCGTGCAGGCATAGCTGATTTCCAGCTTTGTAAAGTTTTCATACACGTAATAGACGATCGTTTTGGAACTGTTGCGCGGTCCGCCCTGTGTCATCACGTAGACTTCTTCAAACACTTTGGTCGCAGAAATTGCCGAAATCACCGCAACTAAAAAAATGTATGGCTTCATCAGCGGAATCGTGATGTCCCAATGTTTTTGCCAGCCGTCCGACCCGTCGATCGCCCCAGCTTCATACAGTTCTGCCGGAATCGCCTGAAGTCCGGCTAGATAAATCACCATGTAATAGCCCAAGCCTTTCCAGATCGTCACGGCCATGACGCTAAACAGCGCGAGACGCGGACTCGTCAGCCAGCCGATTCTCGCCAGACCGACGCTTTGCAGCAGTTGATTAATCAGTCCGGTTTCGTCGAGCAGCCAGCGCCACGCAATTCCCGCCACGACCATCGAGATCACAACGGGCACGTAGTAGGCAGCACGAAACCAGCGAATGCCCGGAAGTGCCTGATTCACCAGAATGGCAAGACCGAGAGGGGCGATCGCCAAAATCGGCACGACGCAGATCAAATATAAAAAGGTATTCCACAGCGTTTTGCGAAAGACGGGATCTTTCAAAAGCCGCTCAAAGTTGTCTAGCCCAACCCAGACGGGCGGCTGCGTGATGTCGTATTCGTACTGCGTGAAGCTGAGGAAAAACGCTTGTATGGCCGGATAAAACACGGTCAGGCTCAGCATCAGCAAGGCGGGCAGCAAAAACAGGTATGGCGTTGCCTTGCGAAGCAGTGTCGATCGCTGCTCTTTTTTCATCTCCAAAAGCCGCATTGCTTCGCTCCTTTGCCGATCGCCCTTTATTGTAAATCCAGCCGCATTTCGTTCGAGGTGATGAAGCCCAAGCGATCGTACACCGATCGACCCGATGGCGAGGCATGTAAAATCACGCGAGTACAGCCCAGCGCTTTGAGATGATCGATCGCCCGTTTCGTCAGCGCGGTTGCAATGCCCTGACTGCGATAATTTTTTCAACGTACACGCCCCAAATATAGCCATACTTGCGCTCAGCATCGGCTAACAGCAGCGGATAGAGTCCACTGAACAACTGACAGCTTGCCGATCCAACCACTTCACCATCAACAGAGGCAACAAAAGCGGCATAGTCGAGCGTTTGACGAGCGCGATCGATGAATTCCTGCGTCACTTCTGCCCAGTCTGACGTGATATTCGCTTCAGAAACCTTGTTATCACGCCAAAGCTGGAAAAAATGTTGGGCGATCAAGCGATCGTCGTTGGGTGTTGCGGTGCGAATTGAGAACATCACCGGACAGAATCGAGGCTGAGCCGCACGACTTCCGCAGGTTGAACGCCGTCCGCAGGGGGAAGCGTCATGCCGCCATTGGTAACGATGTAGAGGCTCGATTGATTTTCGTCGAACGCCAACGCCGTGCAGCCTGTGACGCCCTGATCGGCCTGCGCGATCGTGGTCAGACTGCCATCGGGAGCAATTCGCAAAACCGAGTTGAAAACATGCGTGGTGGCGTAAAGATTGCCAGCGGAATCGATCGCAAAATCATCGATCACAGCAGGCTGGACAAACACCTCGATCGCTCCGGGTTCACCATTGGCCTGAAGCGGAATTTTCAGCAGCATCGCCTTAGCCGTGTTGGACGCATAGAGAACGCCATCGTAAATCTTCAGCCCGTTGACAGCGGGTGTGGGATTTTCGGTTGTGGCTCGTGCCAGCATTTCATCTTGCAGCCAGATTCGCGCTGTGTTTGTCGTCGTGTTGAATTCCCAAATTGCGCCAACGTAGGAATCCGCCACGAGGTAGCGATCGCCCGCCAGTTGCGTGATTCCATTCAAAAACTGAGCCTCTGGCATCGTCAGCAGCGTTTTGACTTCGCCCGTTTGGGACACGCCAAACATCGTGGGAACGCCTTCGGCATTGCGACCACTAACCAGCAGGCTGTTGTCAGGCGCGATCGCAAGCCCAGCCACGTTGCCTGCGATCGCTGCAAATTCTTCTGGCGCACTGCCCGATCGCATCTGGTGAATTTTGCCGTCTTCGTAGCTGGTGATGAACAGCGTACCTGACTCATCCACCACCACGCTTTCCAGAAAAGTGTTGCGTGGAAATTCGGCCACCGTTTCAGCGGGAGCCAGCGCGATCGGCACGTTGGCATAAATTGGCGGCAACTGCGCGAGAGCCGGAATTGCGACGGCGGCGATCGCGGCCATTGCTACCAGCCCAATTCCGTATTGCTGATCGATTCTGCGTTTCATCTTTAGCCACCTTCTGCGAAAGACAACCGCATCTTACAGCCGATTGATTCAGTTTCGCAAAGCGGATCACTGTAACGAACTACAAAACTTTCTGAAATTGACTAGCGCAAACGAGATTTAATATAGTACACTTGTACCAAATCATTCTTTTGTTGTTACGACAAACCGCCATTCATTCTGCTTTTTCCCCGACTTCTTCCTCATCGCCCCATTCGGAGGAATCCGCCTGTGCAAACTCAGCCTGTGTCTACTCAGCCCGTGTCTACTCAGCCCGTGTCTACTCATCCTCAGTCTCTCACACTGCGCCCGCGCCGATCGAAATGGCAGCAGTGGATCGTGCCGCCCGCCCGCTTTGCCGCTGCCCTCAAAGATGCGATCGCCTGGATTGCCTTTGCCGTTGCGCTGCGGTTGGCGATGCGCTGGCTGATCGTTGCGCTGCCTCTGCTGTGGCCGATCGCCGCGCTGATCGCGATGGTTCCCGCCTTGAGTGCGGCATATCTGGCGAGTCGGTTTCCCCGCTTGAGCTTGGTGTTGGGCTATCGATCGCTCTTGATTCTGCTCGGTTTGATGTTGGGAGGCAAGCTATGAACCCGATCTATCCGCCGCAACAGGCTGTACCCCGTCCCACCCGCAAGCGCCGCAAACCGCGACGCCGAGGCGCAATTGTTCTGGCAGGCAGCTCGATGTTGGCCGCAGGCTTGCTGTTTGTCGATTTGCGCGGCGTTGAGCCAACTGTTTCCAAAAGCCCGTGTCAGCAGGTGATTCAGGCGCGATCGGTGCTGTCTCGCGCTCAACTGGCAAAACTGCTCAACGTGCGCGAACGCAGTGCCAAAAGCACAGTACAGGCAATCGTCAATGAACCTTACTGCAAGCTGGCACCGATCGAAATTCGGGCTGGAGTCACTGCCGATCGCGAAGCCTATCCGCTGGCTTTTGACCCGAATACCTGGCTGGTGGTGCTGTATGAAGGAGACGAATATGCCGGGTATGACTTTGCGATTCGCCGCTAGCGCGATGGGCATTCTGCTCGCAGGCTGCACGGCAACCGCCAAAGTGGAACCGCGCAATGTTCAAACTTCAGCAGGCGGTGGCAGCTTCAGCCCGGAGACACGGTGGGCGGCCAT
>JAAUTJ010000075.1 GCA_012031475.1 Leptolyngbyaceae cyanobacterium SM1_3_5
TCAGGCGATCGCCGCCTGCGAACGAGCGATCGCGCTTCAGCCCGATTTTGCGGGAGCCTACCGGAATTTGGCGAAAGTATTGGAGCAGACCGGAAAATCCGCTAGCGCGATCGCCGCCTGGTATCAAGCCCTGACGCTGGAGCCGACTTGGGCAGATGCCCCCACGCACATTCGCCTTGGACACGCCCTGCAAACCCAAGGCCGCCTGACCGAAGCCACCCGCTGCTACCAGCAGGCGATCGAGATCGATCCCCACAGCAGGCAAGGCACATCAGCAGCTTGGCAATCTGTACGCTCAGCAGCAGCAGTGGCACGAAGCCGCAGCCGCTTATGCCCAAGCCATCCGCTATCAGCCCGACTGGGAACCTATCACGCCTGGGCGATGTGCTGCTTCAACAGCAGCAGTGGCATGAAGCGATCGCCGCTTACAATCGCGCCCTCGCCCTCAATCCGCAACCGCTGCTGTGGAGTTATTACAATTGCGCTGCTGCCCTGTTGGAACTGTCGCGCTTTGAGGAAGCGTTGCAAAGCTGCGATCGTGCCCTGGCGATCGATCCCAAGTTTGCCGACGGACATCATCGGCGCGGCGATCTGTTGCTGAAGCTCGATCGCTGGGCAGAAGCGAGTGCTGCTTATCGACAAGCGATCGCGCTGCGTCCCGATTTTTCCTGGTCATATCACAACCTCGGCTCTGCCTTAATGCACCTTCAGCAGTGGGAAGAATCCGCACAGTTGTTCCGTCGTGCCCACGCGCTCAATCCCAATTTCTGCTGGTCGCTGGTGAGTCTGGCCGATGCACTCGTCCAACTCGATCGCGAAGCCGATGCCCTCGCCACCTATGAGAAGGCGCTTGCACTGGAACCGCAGGCCGAAATTCACCAGCGCATCGGTAACTTATTGCAGCGACGAGCGCACCGCTTGCAGCAGCAAATTGAAGCTTTGCACATCAGCGCGATCGATCGCTACCGACAGGCGATCGCCTTGGAGCCAACAAACTTGCAGGTTTGCTATCAGGCACTTGCCCTTCAGCCCGACAATCCTGACCTCTATCAAATGCTGGCTGCCAGCCTTGCCCAGAATCAGCAGTTCGATCAGGCGATCGTTTTCTATCAGCTTGCGCTGCAACTGCAACCCGATCGCGCTGATGTGTTGATTGAACTGGCGCAAGTTTTTGTACAGCAGCAGCAGTTTGAAGGAGCGATCGACTGCTACCGTCGATCAATTCAGCTTCAGCCCGCTTCAGCCGAGATTTACTATCAGCTTGGTACGCTGCTGGAAGCACAACAGGAATGGAATGAAGCGATCGATTGCTATCGCAAAGCTGTTCGACTTCAGCCCACCGCGCAAATTTGGCAAAGCTTAGGCGATGCGCTTTTCCATCAAGAACAGTGGGATGCAGCCATGCAAGCTTATCTCGAAATTCAGTCAGACTCGCAAGCTGAGGACTGACTCTGTTGCAGGTAAAAACAATGGAAATAAACACATTCAAAACAACTGCAACCGATCACTTTGAAGCGGGCAATCAGCTTCGGCAAGCAGGCGATCTAGCAGGTGCGATCGCAGCTTATCAGGCGGCTTTTAACTGCGAGCAAAGCAACTTTTCCTATCCCCATCATCTGGGCGAAGTGCTGCTGAAATTAGGCGATTTAGAAGGCGCGATTGTGCATTTTCAGCTTGCCATTCGTCTCAATCCTCACTTTTCCTGGTCGCATCACTTTTTAGGAGAAGCATTTGCCCGAAATGGACAAGTGGCTGAAGCAGAACAGGCATTTCGGCAGGCGATCGCGCTCAATTCAACCTGTTCCTGGTCGTACTACGGTTTGGCAGAAGTTTTAGCGGCGCAGAATCAATTTCAAGCGCGATCGACTGCTACTGTCGATCGATCGAACTACATCCTAATTTCCATCGATCGCATCACTGTTTGCGAAACTTACTCGGTCGGCACGGGCAGCTAGAGCAAGGTGAGAAGTGGTACCGCCAACTGATTGCCAGCAATCAAAACTCCTCTTGGCTGCATCACTTTTTGGGTGAACTGCTTGCCTGTCGCAATCGAACCAATGAGGCGATCGCTAGTTTCGATCGTGCTATTCAGCTTCATCCGCAATTTGTTTGGTCATACTATCAGGCAGGAGAGGCACTGCTACACAACGGCAGACTTTATGAGGCAATTTTTTACTACGAAAAAGTACTGGAGCTTGAGCCAAATCTTCAGCAGGTTTACGACGATTTCTATAAAGTTTATTATGGCTTGAGATACGGCCATGAACGGCTGGAATACTGGCAGATTGATGAAGTCATCGAGTTTCACCGCCAAATTATTCAGCTTCGTCCTGACTGCTCGATCGCCTATCTGGGCATTGGTGACTTGCTCACTACCAAAAAAGGCGAAATTGAACAGGCGATCGGCTACTATCAAGCGGCAAGCTATTACCGAGTGCTGCAAACACATTCGCAATTTGTCGAACAGCACTGGCAAACTGAACAGCCGCATCAGCCCGATTTTCTGATTATTGGCACGATGAAATCAGGAACAACTTCGCTGTATGGCTATCTCACGCAGCATCCGCAAATTTTGCCTGCGGCACAGAAGGAAATTCACTTTTTTGATTATGCCTACAGCGGCGGTTTTGGACTGGTATTGCTCACATTTTCCACCGATTCCAAACCACAGCAATTTCATCACAGGCGAAGCAACGCCGACCTATTTCACAAATATTAAAGCGATCGACCGCATCACCCATTGTCTGCCCACCGTGAAGCTGATCGTGCTGCTAAGAAATCCGATCGCCCGCACCATTTCACACTACCACCACCACAAAAATTGGGGATTAGAGCAGCGATCGATCGAAGCAGCCATTCAGCACGAAGCAAGTTTACTCAACACGCTGACCGATCTTTCTCAGGCATTTGAAATTTATCCGCAAGAGTCAGGCTATCTGTTTATGAGCCTATATGTTTACTTCCTGGCTCGCTGGTTAAGTGCGTTTCCGAAAGACCGCATTTTGGTCATTCAAAGCGAACATCTCTATGAAAAGCCGACGGAAACAATGGAAGCAGTTCATACTTTTTTAGGTGTACCGAATCACACATTGGGCGAGTATGAAAACTATTTTTCAGGCCAGTACAATCGCCAACTTACCCCAGTGCAAACCGCTTTGGCAGAATATTTCCAGCCTCACAATCAGCGACTTGAAGAATTTTGTGGAATAAAATTCACCTGGTAGTTTTTTTGTTAATCAGAAGCGTTTAGGACCGTGCAAACCGCTTGGCTGAAGCTGGAATTGGCAAGCCACGATCGCTTTCCATGCCCTCCTCTGCTTAAATTTCAAAAAGTCCTGTAAAAATGACGGGCGCAACGGGCAAAAGGCGCTACACTCAGGGGCGCGGCTACTGTTTCCGGCCATGACAGAACTGGATTTGCTAATTTTGACGATCTATGTGATCACAGTCATTTATGTGCTGTATCAGATGATCGATTCGCTCGAAGCCAAAACTACAATTGCGTTCGATCGCGCTGCCGTCCAAGCTCAGCTAGAGGAGCGCGAAATTGCCTCACTTGTCGATCTCAAATTTAGTTTGGCGAGTCGCTATGACTACAGCCAGCCCAAAACACTATCGATCACGGTGCAGAACAAATCAAAGCACGCGGCGATCTATGTAGATTGGGATCGCTGTGCGTTCACCGACAACAAAGGGCAGGCGCGGCGCGTGATTCGGATTACGCCCGATCGCCGTCTGGAAGATTTGTTTCAGCCGCAGATGTCGAGTACGGTCACGCCCGGAAGTTCGCTCGGTGCAACGGTTACAGCAGAAGATCTGCTCAAACCCGGAGCCAACGATACCCTGGAGCCAAAAAGTCCGCTGGTCGACCCAAAGAAAGCGCCACTCAACTTTGCGCTGTACATCGCCCTGCGGATCGCCAATTTAGAAGTAGAAACGGGCGGCGATCGCTTCTACACGATCGCCTGCCCGTTCCGTATGTCTCCGGTTCCCTGGCACGATGCCCTACCGTTCAATCCGAAGGGTAGCTGCCATCTTGTCCTCGATCGAATTATTCCAGCGAATCAGTGGCACGGTTCAAGGCGCGGTTGGTGCGGCTTAGAGCCTTGTCCACGTTGTCTTCCACATCCGCTTTCGCATCGCTGACGGCATTTTGCGTCCGGTTGATGTTGCGGCTGACGCGAGCATCAACGCTGTCGGCTGCCGAATCTGCCGCGCTGCGAGCATTGCGCTTCACCTCTTCGCCTGCTTGACGCGCACTGTTTCCGGCTTTGCGGGTATTGTCGCGAGCCGATTCTGCTGCGTCTTGGGCGTTACGCTTCACATCTTCGCCTGCTTGTTGAACGGCGTCGCTGGTCGAGTTGACGGCGCGACGAGTGTTGCGTGAAGCATCTTCACCTGCCTGCTGAAGCTTGTCGGCTGCGGTATTCGTAGTTTGGTCGGCTTGGCGCTTGAGTTCGCGTCCGCCTTCTTTCACGTCGCCACCAAAATCACGAGCGTTTTCGCCTTTCTTGTCGAGAATGCGCTTTGTGTTCGTGCCGAGGTCGTCGGTCTGATCGATCACGTTGCGCTCCGTCGTGTCGATCAGTTGGCGCGTTTTGGCAGCGGCTTCCGAGCCGTCAAAGCGCGGATCAACGTCGCTGAAGTTGTTCATGCCGCCTTCTTCCGGCTCGATCGGATCATAAAGCTCAGTGTTTTTGCTAACGCTTTCGTTGATCCGGCCTTCGCGCACAATGCCTTCTCATCCGTTCCTGCAACGCCGCTGCCTTTACTCAAGCCGTTGCGGATGCTTCCGGTTGTGCCATCCGGACGAATATCTTCTCTGGCGCGTTCGACGCTGGTTGTGCTGGTCGGCGGTTTGGTTGCATTGGCTGCACCGTTACAAGCGGTTGTGAACAGCAGCAGCAGTCCGGCAAAACAAACGGCCAAGAGGCGCTCGATTCGCAGTTTCTTGACAGCAGAAATGATTTTGTTCATAGCGATACTCCATGCAATTGCAATTTACTGAAAAACTGAATATCCGTTTTTGGTTAAGTTAAACCGGGTGCGATTAACGACGGCGCGCTTTTTCACCTTCAGTTGCTTCTTCACCTGCTTTTTGCTGTAAACCTTTCAAGAAACCTGTGCTTTCTTTGAATTCTTCACCCACTTTTTCCAGCAGGCGGGCGTTGGGATCACTCGGATCGGTAATCGGCTGACGCTGCGCGGGAATTTGGGTCGCGTCCCGTTCAAATACCTTCTGATCGATCGGACCCAAATCGCCTGAATTTGAAGCATTCGGGGCGGGATATTGAATCACATCCACATCGCTACGGACTTCGGCCAGCAGAGGATTGACCGCTGCGATCGCACTGTTGCTAAACAGCACGAACGTGGCAACCACCAGCGCCAAAACTTTTCCAATCCGACGCAGAAACGACATTGCTTTACTCATAAATAACTCCTAGATCGGCAGTCAGTTCAAATTAGAAAAAGCACTCATTCAACAACCGCTGCGGATACAGAAGTTCAGAATGGACACTTTTTCACGTGCCTCCTTAGATTAGAGTTGCAGTGTCGATCGATCCCTCTAGCAAAGGTCACATTCCCGCTTGAGTTTGGCAAAAGAATTTTCTAGCTCTTTGGAAAGATGACAAATTATCTCCGCTTGCAATCGATCGAAATTTTTCGATTCGGGTCTTGCTTTTGTACCCAGCGCAAAAATCGCTGCATCGAAGGATTTTGCTTCAGCGCGTCAATGGAATTTAATTCTTGCGCCAGCACTTTGTTGTCAAACAGCGTGTGAATTTGCCGATGGCAGGCGGCGCAAATTTCGACCGTCGGACTCGTATCGATTTGTTTGCGCTTGGTGACTTGGCGCGGCACAAGGTGATGAAGCGTCAGCCGATCGACCGATCGATCGCAAAGTTGGCACTGCATGAAGAAATACGAAGATTCGCTAGTTCTAGCCTAACCAATCCCCAAAACTTCTTTAGGCTGTAATTCCTCTACTTCAACTCGGTGTGTTTCCTGCACCAAAGCCCAAGTAGCCACGAGGGGTAATCAGCCAGTCGCCATGCTGACGAGTGCTTTGATTGCCGATTAAAACAACCGTGAGCATATCGATCGCCTCTACGTCCAACTCGCCCAACGTGGTCAGCGTAATCTGCTCATCGGGACGGTAGACCGATCGCACTAGCGCAACGGGCGTATCGGCTTTTCGATGCTGCAAGAAAATTTTGCGAGCGGTCCCAATCTGCTGAGTGCGCGTTTGCGATCGCGGATTGTAGATCGCTGTGACAAAATCTGCTGCTGCTGCTGCTGTCAGCCGCTTCTCGATCATTTCCCAAGGCGTGAGCAAGTCACTGAGGCTGATTGCACAAAAATCATGCATCAGCGGCGCACCGACACGAGCGGCGGCAGCTTGCAGGGCAGTAATTCCGGGAAACACCTCAACTTTTGGTGTTTTGCCGTCCCAGCCGCGCTGCTGCAACTGCTCCATCACCAAGCCCGCCATGCCGTAAATGCCGCAGTCGCCAGAAGAAATCACGGCAACGGTTAAGCCCCATTGAGCCAGGTCGATCGCCCGATCGCCCCGCTGTCGTTCCTGTGTAATCGGTGAAGTTTCGATAATCTGACCCGGACGCAGCAGCGGCGAAACCAGATCGACATAGAGCAAATAGCCGATTACGACATCTGCCTGCGCGATCGCACTTCGAGCCGCTGGCGTAATTTGCTCAAGCGATCCTGGCCCCGTGCCGACTAGCCAAAGCGCTCCGGTGCGATCGGTGAACTCCTGCTGCGACTGAGCGATCGCGATCGTCACCGCCCCCGCCTCGCCCTCTTCACGAACAATCTGTTTTTTCACCCGCAAATCGGCTTCATCTCCAGCCGCCAAAATTGCCGCAGCTTCCGATACGCTGGGCGTCCCAACTTCGGCGGCGACGATCGCGGACGGGTTGGGAACTTCGATCGCGCTCAGTTCCTCACTGGAAAAGCAGCGAAATGGCAGATTGCGATCGCGGCAAAATCCCAGCAATCCCACTTCGTTGGCCTTGAGGTCGATCGAAGCGATCCCGGCGATCGCGCTCGTCGAAAGATGGTGATTGCGGCAGGTGCGATCGATCGTGCTGGCAATCAGGCGGCTGGATGTGCCGCGTTCGCAGCCAATCCCGACCCACAACACTCGCGGATGCCACTGAACTTTTGGAAAGTCGGATTCCGGTGAAAATCGGCGTTGAATTGGGCTGATCCAAATGCGGGCGGCGGTCGATCGATTTGCTCAGCGTCGAAGCTGAACGGATGTTGCGGCGGTAGATTCTCTTGCCACAGCGTCGATCCGGCTTCCTGAATGACCTGGACGGTATCGCCTCGCGCAATTGCCGCCGATGCCCCTGTCCAGTCGCCCTCCCCTTTGCGCCAGCCAAACGGCAAACCTAAGACATCAATTCCCGGCAGTTCGGCTCGTGTGGATGCCCCGGTCAAAACTGGCGTTGCGCCCAGTTGTTCGGCCACCAGTCGAGACAAGTTTTCCGCACCACCTTGATGTCCGCTGCACAGGCTGATCGCAAACTGGCGATTTTCATCCACGACGACGATCGCCGGATCGCTCTCCTTCCCTTCGAGCAACGGCGCAATCAGCCGAACGACTGCCCCGGTTGCCAGACAAAAGACAATGCTGCGATGCGTTTGCCAGATGTTTGGAAGGAGCGATCGCAGCGATCCCGAAAAAGTTTGACAGTCCGGCTGGGCAATGGATTCGGAACCCACAGCTTAATTCCTGCTGCCAGACAAAAAGGCCGCAGCGCGGCGACTCCGGTTGGCGTGACGGCGATCGCGGCGAGCGGCTCAAAGGAAGTAAAAACAGACACTAGATTGGGAGATTTCGATCGAGTGATTGAGCGGTCGGTGCGGCAGGCTGCTCAACCGTTGTCAGCGAAGGATTCAACAAGGGAGTGCGGGCGATCGAATTGTTTGCCAAGCTAAACAGCGGATTGGACAAAATGCCAGCCAGCGAAGTCGTGATCAGCGCGAACACCAAACCCACCTGTAGCGGGCGCATTCCCGGCAGCGTCCAGCGAATTTCCGGGTAGTTCTTGACCACATCCGACATTTCTTCGGGTTCCTTTACCACCATCATCTTCACCACGCGGATGTAGTAGTAGATCGAGATCACGCTGGTGAGCAGACCAATCAGCACCAAGCCGTAAGCGCCCGACTGCCAGCCTGCCCAGAACAGGTAGAGCTTGCCGAAGAATCCGGCCAGCGGCGGAATGCCACCCAGCGAGAGTAGGCAAATGCTTAAGGTCAAGGTCAGCAGCGGATCTTTCTGGTAGAGGCCGCTGTATTCGTTGATGTCATCCGTTCCCGTCCGCAGCGAGAACAAAATCACGCAGGTGAAGCCGCCCAAGTTCATGAACAGATACACCATCAGGTAGAACAACATGCTGGAGTATCCGGCTTCGGTGTCGACGATTAACCCGATCATCACAAATCCGGCCTGCGCGATCGAGCTATACGCCAGCAGTCGCTTCATGCTCGTCTGTGCCAAAGCGACCACGTTGCCCAGCACCATGCTGAGAATCGCCAGCGCGGTCATGACGAAGTGCCACTGCTCGGAAACCAGCGGATAGCAGGAAACCAACAGGCGAATTGCCAAGGCGAACCCTGCGGCTTTTGAGCCAACGGAGAGGAAGGCAACAACGGGAGTCGGCGAACCTTCGTAAACGTCGGGTGTCCACTGGTGGAACGGCACGGCAGCGATTTGAAGGCGATCCCGGCGATCACGAAGACCAAAGAGATGATCAGACCGATCGAATCGCCAACGCCGTTTGTGGCGATGCTGGCTGTAATCGTGCTGAGGCGGGTTTCACCACCCGACAAGCCATACAGTAGCGAGACACCATAGAGAAAGATTGCTGAGCTAGACGCGCCAATGAGGAGATATTTGAGGGCAGCTTCGTTCGATCGCGGGTCGCGCTTCATGTAGCCCGTCAGCAGATAGGACGAGATCGAAAGCGTTTCCAGCGACACGTACATCATTACCAGTTCGTCTGCACCGGAGAGAAACATCCCGCCCAAGGTGGCAGTCATCAGGATGACCAAAAATTCGGCCAGTGACGTACCCGACTGCTCGACATAGCGAATCGACATCAGCACGGTAAACGCTGCCGACAGCGCAATGATGCCGCGAAACACCACGCTCATATCGTCGCCGTTGAATCCGCCCAGAAACGACAGCGGATTGGCCGTTCCCCACTGAAAGTAGAGTGCGCCAACGGCAGTCAGCAGGCCGCCGATCGACCAGTAGGGCGTCCAGCGAGCCGAGGAGCGGCCTGTGATCAAGTCACCCACCAAGACCACGAGCAAGGTGACGATGACAATGGTTTCCGGCAAGATGGTTCCGGCGTTTAGCTGTGCGACAAGACTGTTAAAGTCCATGTTGGCGATCGGGTAGTGTGAACGAAAAGCAATAAAGAAGTAACGAAAAACGAATCGAAAATGTTCAACCTTTCCTTAAGAATCATATCGTGCCAGTCCGCCGAATCACGTTTCGGTCTACGAATTGAAAACCTTGATTTCTGCTCATATTGGCTATAAGTAGATCTAGAGGGCATATTGATGAAGCGATCGTCACCCCTCGACTGGCAGAATGTGCAAGAAAAATGTGTCAGAAATAAGGTTATGACAGATTTAAGCTTTTCAGTGCGATCGCGCTAATCGATCGCCTTACCCCGTCCCGACCCGTCTCCCCAGAACCGCGATCATGTCAACGCTTGTCATTGTCGAATCTCCAACCAAAGCTCGCACCATCCGCAACTACCTGCCGCGTGACTACCAGGTAGAAGCGTCGATGGGGCATGTGCGCGATTTGCCGCAGTCGGCCAGCGACATTCCCGAAAACGTGAAGAAGGAAAAATGGGCGAAAATCGGCGTCAATGTCGAGGCGGATTTTGAGCCGCTCTACATTGTGCCGCAGGACAAAAAGAAGGTCGTCAAAGCCCTCAAGGATGCCTTAAAGGGCGCAGACGAACTGATTCTGGCAACGGACGAAGACCGCGAAGGCGAAAGCATTAGCTGGCACTTGCTGCAACTGCTCAAGCCGAAAGTTCCGGTCAAGCGGATGGTTTTCCACGAAATTACCGAAGACGCGATTCAGCGAGCGCTGAGCGACTGCCGCGACGTGGACGTGCAGTTGGTTCACGCGCAGGAAACGCGGCGGATTCTCGATCGACTGGTCGGATACACCCTCTCCCCGCTCCTGTGGCGCAAAATTTCCGCTGGACTGTCAGCAGGTCGCGTCCAGTCGGTCGCCGTCCGCCTGTTGGTGACTCGCGAACGTCAGCGCCGCGCTTTCCGCAAAGGCTCGTATTGGGATCTCAAAGCCGAACTGACGAAAGACAAAACGCCGTTTGAAGCGCGGCTGGTGTCGGTCGGCAATACTCGCGTGGCAACCGGGGCAGATTTTGACGAAAGTACAGGCCAAATCATCACCGGACGGCAAGTTCTACTGCTGAACGAGGAAGAAACGCGATCGCTCCACGATCGATTGAGCGATCGCCCCTGGACAGTGGCAAACCTGGAAGAACGCGCCTCAACCCGCAAGCCGTCTGCGCCGTTCACCACGTCCACCTTGCAGCAGGAAGCCAACCGCAAGCTGCGTTTGTCGGCGCGTGAGACGATGCGGACGGCGCAAAATCTGTACGAACAGGGCTACATCACCTACATGCGGACGGACTCGACCAATCTGTCGCAGCAGGCGATCGTCGCTGCCCGTTCCTGCGTCGAGCAAATGTACGGCAAGGAATATCTCAGCCCGCAGCCGCGCCAATACACCACCAAAGCCAAAGGCGCACAGGAAGCCCACGAAGCAATTCGACCCGCAGGCAGCAGCTTCCGCACTCCGCAGGCAACGGGCTTGAGCGGTCGTGAACTGAGTTTATATGACTTGATTTGGAAGCGGACGGTTGCCACGCAGATGGCCGAGGCGCGTCAGACGAACGTGACGGTTCAGCTTCAGGTCGAAGATGCCACTTTCCGCGCCGCAGGCAAGCGGATCGATTTCCCTGGCTTCTTCCGCGCTTACGTCGAGGGATCGGATGATCCGAATGCGGCGATCGAAAATCAGGAAGTGATCCTGCCCCGTTTGCAGGTTGGGGATCATCCCGAATGCACGGAACTGGATGCGATCGGGCATGAAACGCAGCCGCCCGCCCGCTACAGTGAAGCCTCGCTCGTCAAGATGCTGGAAAGTGAAGGCATTGGGCGACCGAGTACCTATGCCAGCATTATCGGCACGATTATCGATCGCGGCTATGCCCAATTGATCAACAACAGCTTGATCCCGACGTTTACCGCGTTTGCCGTGACGACGCTGCTCGAAAAGCACTTTCCCGATCTGGTCGATACCAGCTTCACGGCTCGGATGGAGCAAACGCTGGATGACATTTCGACCGGAGAGGCCGACTGGCTGCCCTACCTGAAAGAGTTCTATCTGGGTGAAACCGGATTGGAGTCGCAGGTGGAGGAGCGCGAAGACCAAATCGACGGGCGCGAAGCGCGGGCGATCGATCTCGAAGGACTGGATACCAAAATTCGGATCAGCAAGTACGGAGCCTACATCGAGCAGGAAACGGAAGAGGGCGAACCCCGAATCATCAACATTCCGCAAGATTTGTCTCCCGCTGATCTGGATGCTGAAAAGCTGGAAGTTCTGCTGACAAGGTCCGAGCAAACTCGGCCTGCATCCCGACACAAGCGAAGCGATCTACGTGTTCTCCAGTGGTCCTTACGGTCCCTACGTGCAGCTTGGCGATGTCACGGACGACAATCCCAAGCCGAAACGCGCCTCGCTGCCTCGCGGTGTGACGCCCTCACAGGTAACGTTTGACATGGCCGTTGGTCTGCTGGCCTTGCCGCGACTGCTGGGCGTTCACCCGGAAACGGGCGCGAAAATTCAGGCGAGTTTGGGACGATTTGGTCCCTACGTCGTTCACGATCAGGGCAAAGAAGGCAAGGACTATCGATCGCTCAAAGGCGACGACAACGTGCTGACGATCACGCTCGATCGCGCCCTGGAACTGCTTTCCCAGCCGAAATCGACACGCGGACGCGGCAAATCCGCCGCCAAACCGCTGCGTGAACTGGGCGCACATCCCGAAGACAGCGAACCCATCAATATCTACGACGGACCCTATGGCCCCTACGTCAAGCATGGCAAGACGAACGCCTCGCTGCCAGAAGGCGAAACGATCGAGTCGATGACGATCGAAACTGCCCTATCCGCCCTTGCTGCGAAAGCCGGAAGCAAATCAAAATCAAGTCGCGGCAAAAGCGCTGCGGCCTCGAAGACGACCAAAACCGCCACGAAAACGACGAAAGCAAAGTCAACGACTAGCGCCAAAACGACCAAGACCGCTTCGACCACCACCAAGCGGAAGTCGAGCAAGTCTACTTCGGCTTAGAGTGGTTCGCCCCCTAAATCCCCCATGAATGGGGGACTTTGAGGGTGGCTAGAGGT
>JAAUTJ010000076.1 GCA_012031475.1 Leptolyngbyaceae cyanobacterium SM1_3_5
CCGATGTTGTTCGCGAAGTGTACGCCGATGGCGAGTTCAGTGGTTCCGTCAATCAACGAGACCACAGTCCACAGCAGACCCGGAACGAGGAAGTAGTTGGAAAGGATCGTGAGCCAGCCGCCTGCGATCGCCTCCGGGTTGAGGAGGTGCGGCAGGGTGAAGATCACGGCTGATGCGATCGCCAGAAAAACGCGGTTGCTCCAGATGAGGCTCGCACCCTGCACGATATATCCGCGAAAGAAAAGCTCCTCGGCGGTGATCTGGATCGCGGTGAGAGCCAGCGCCAGTGGCACGAAGAGCGCGAACGTTGCGAGGTCGGAGTTGAAGGAGAAGGTGTCGGGATAGAAGAGGTACTGCCCCAGCCCACCGATCAGGCAGTACGGCACGAACCACGCCACAAATCCATGACCGACCCGATGCCAGTCTATCCGCTCCTGCGCCGTGACGAGCGTCCGGGGGTGGCGGCGGTGAACGAGGGAGACGGTGAGGAGAATTCCCGCGAGGAAGAACAGGAAACTCGCCATGACAAACAGGTAGTACTCCACGATCCCAAGCACCGAGGGGTCTGCCTGACCGCCGAGCGTGAACGCGACGAGTACGCTGGCACCACTACCGACGACCAACCACGCAAAGAGGATGATCACCAGTCCCAGAACATACCGCCACCCCCGATGCTTACCCCACCTCGCAGCCTCCACGTAAGTCGCGTCTTTCACTTCCGTTCCGATTCCCTGCTTTCTTTTGGTTGCTTTGATTCTCATCTTTGTCCCCTTGACTCGTGCGTGTATGTAGTACTTGGAAGTTAGCGAACCTGTTTTGGGGTCATTCCAGTGAGGCGTTTAAACTGTTGGTTTAAATGGCTTTGACTGGAGAAGCCGACTTGTAGAGCAATGTCTGCGATCGCCAAATCCGTTTTCTTCAGCATCAATTTCGCCCGTTCCACCCGCTGTTGAATCACATACTGATGGGGTGAAATCTCGATCGCCTGTTTGAACAAACTTGCAAAGTAAGTCGGACTAATGTTGATCACTTCTGCAAGTTCAGCCAGCGACAAATCTCGATCGAGGTGAGTGTGAATATAGTCGAGTACTTGCTGCAATTGGCTGCGCGTTAAGCCTCTGTTCTTGAATTCAAGGGTTAGCGTTGGTGTTGTTAGCATGGTGCAAAAATTGGTGATTTGTTCGACAGGAGAAGCGAACCGTTAAAATCAGGTGGCCTACTGGCACTAACAAGCAAAAACAGAATCTTCAAGTTAGAAATCGAGCGCAACAAAGCTGCCCAAGGTCTAAAAGCATGAGCCTTTAAACATCGATCGAATTGTCATAAATTAGATTGAAACTTTGCTCACTTCTCAAGAATAAGTACTAGACAAGAATGTGTCAGAACTTGCTCATGTGAGCATAAACTTATTCAAAATGTTGTGAATATGAGTTTTTGCCGCATTCACAGAAATATTCAGCTTCCGAGCGATCGCGATACTGTTGTCTCCATCAACAATCAATTGCAACACCTCCAACTCCCGGTTTGTGAGTGATTCAGCAAGAATCATTTGCCTCAAGTCTGAATCAACTGCGGGAATCACGATCGCTTCAGCCAAGTGATTGTCATCAGATGGAGGAGGATAGGCTTGTTGGAGCCGCTCAGCGACTTCTTGGGCAACCGCAACAAGGGCATGATTATGGGTCGGTCGTAAACAGGATGTCATAAAATTGTCCTCAGTCAAACCTGAATGGTGAGCAAAGGTTGGGGAGCTTAATGACTTGCGGCAACCTTAATAACTTGCAGCAACCTTACTGACTTGCAGCAAGAACGGCTGCTAGCAACTGCGTCGTGTTCCAGTGCCCGGTATACCGACTTCCATTGATAAACAAGGCTGGGGCGATCGTGACTCCACTGCGTATTCCACCTTCGATACCTTCTTTGATGCGATCGAGATGCACTTGTTTCGGCAAGTCTTTCAGAAATCGAGGGATATCCAGCCCTAAATCGTTAGCGTACTCGATAAGATAACCATTCTCCAAATTTTGTTGATGAACAAATAAAGTATCGTGCATTGACCAAAACTGTCCTTGGGCAGCGGCGGCAATGGCTGCTTGGGCTGCCCGTTGAGCATGAGGATGAATCTGTATTTGCGGAAAGTGACGGAAGATAAAGCATAAATAATCTTCTTCAAAAGAAGCACTAAGCTCTCGTTTAATCACTTGAATCAGCTTATAAACCTCCGCATTTCTAGAGCTTTGATAGTCTCCATACATCACCAGCACAACCTTGGCACTCAGTACACCTTGCATCAAATCTTGGGTTGAAGGTGGTACAAGTAAGGAAATGTGGCCGCGATCGTCGTTCATTTTTCTACATCTGCATCAAGCAGGGAACCTGGCAATAAAAGCTGGGAAAAATCTTATGATTCAAGACATTCCCAGCCTCAGCAATTGGAATGTGAGTTAAACAACTTTGAGATTGGTGATTGCGTTAGCGGAGGTTTCGCCAGCGACGAGCAAATTCATCTAGAACTGAACTAGAGAGTTGCGATTGCAACCATTCAAACGCCCCTTTCTGATAGGGATAGTTCGACGGCTTGTAGTGAATGGCGGCATCAGTCAGTTGAATGGGTGCATTACCACCTCGACGCAGGGCTTGCCAAGTTTTAGTGCCAACGATGCCATCTGTAGCAATGCCACTCTGCTTTTGAAACTGAACCACTGCGGCACGAGTCGCATCGCCAAAGATGCCATGATCGCAATGTTGTTTCCTTTTGCATTGAGCAATTGTTGTAGCTCAGTGACAGCAGCACCAGAATCGCCTTGGCGTAGCATTGGGTCTGTAGCTGTGGTAGAAGTCATTGATTTATCTCCAATGGGTTAGGGTTAAAAACTCAAGCAGCTTCATTGCTCTAGAGGAGCATGATTTGCCTGATTGGATGCACTCCTGGCAAGATTTACCCACCAGTTGTGATTCTGCAAACAAATAGGATTCAAGGTTGATTAGGCTAGAAAATAGGTGCTGCAATGGGCAAAGTTCGCTGCATCACTCACGTTCTTAAAACAACGATACAAGCTTGCCATTTCTGCTCCAATTCACTTGCTTAATTCATTGACTGCATCTTTGTTGGCATACATTCAATGTAGGAGATTGCTTTCAAGTTGTCGTCTATAGCGAGTTAAAACTTTTGCAGTACAAATTGATAGAGTAACTAGACGATCGCAACATATAGAGCTAGCTATAACTTAAGTTAGAATCCAAATTCGATCGAAAGTACACCCTACAAACTAACAATGCCGCGTTTAACCGCAACAATCACCGCTTGGGTGCGATCGCTGACATCTAACTTATTCAAAATCCGATTGATATGAGATTTAACCGTGCCTTCACCAATGCTCAAAGCCGCCGCAATCTCGGCATTACTCATTCCCTGCGCTAGTGAGCCGAGGACTTCTAGTTCTCTTTCACTCAGTTCTGGATTGCTGAGGCGCTGTGCTAACTTTGCTCCGACATCGGGCGGAATATACTGCTGACCCCGATGAACGGTACGAATCGCATTGAGAAGCTCGTCCGGTTCAGTTTCTTTCAACAGATATCCTTTGGCTCCTGCCTGCAATCCTCGATAAATATCTTCGTCACTATCATACGTGGTCAGTACAATAACTCGAGCAGATTTAGCAGCAGCACAAATTGCACCAATGGCAGCAACTCCCTCCACTTCAGGCATTCGCAGATCCATGAGCGTAACATCCGGTTGGTGTTCTCCAAATAGCGCGATCGCCTGTTCCCCATTCTCAGCCTGAGCAATCACGTTCATATCTGGATCACGGTTAATAATCGTGGCTAATCCTTGTCGAAAGATCGCATGATCATCCGCAATTAGAACTCGAATGATCGTGGCTTGGCTCATCGTGATGCCTCTCGATCGACAGTGACAATAATTTCTGCTCCCTGTCCTGGTTGACTCTTAATCGTGAGTTGTGCGCCGATGCGCTCTGCCCGTTCGCTCATGCCGAGTAAGCCAAAACCCTTGGAGCATGAAATACACCCAACTCCAAAGCCCTGCCCATTGTCTTTCACGCGCAGGCAAACTTGATCGCGATCGTAGATTAGCTTGACTCGAATTTCATCAGCATTCGCGTGTTTAGTCGCATTCGTTAATGCTTCCTGTCCAATCCGTAACAAATTACTCTCAACTTCAGCGGGTAGAGCATACGCCGTACCCTCGATCTCATCATATAAAGTGGTATCCAATGCGGCAGTTCTAAGCTGAGCAACGAGACGATGGAGAGCGCTTTGTAGACTGCCTTCCTCTAAAAGCTGAGGACGGAGCGCCACGACCGATCGCCGCGCTTCAATTAATCCAGTTCGTGCCAATTCTTTGATCAAATCTAGATGTGCTTCAGTTGCTTCTGCATCATCCGTTAACACCTGTTTTGCCGCTCCTACCTGAGCCAGAATGCCTGTAAACGCCTGAGCAAGTGTGTCGTGAATTTCACGCGCCATGCGGTTGCGTTCTTCAATAATTGAAGCGGCTTCAGCCCGTTTGCAATCGTCGATATCCCTAACAACTCCCAATGCTCGGATGGGTTCACCGGATTCATTCCAGGTCACAATTTTGCCGACAGAAAGAATCCATTTCCACTGACCATTCCGGGTACGCAGGCGATACTCTACTTGATAGTTGGGGTCTTCTCCAGTAATAAAACCATTGTAAATTGCAACCATTGATTCTCTGTCATCAGGATGCAAACTCTCAATCCACCTAGATTTGGTCTCGTGAAATGTTGCCGGATTGTAGCCCAGCATTAAAGCGTATTCTGGGTTAACCACGATTTCTTCAGTTTTGAGATTCATATCGTAGAGTCCCTGCTTTGAAGCGGTTAATGCTAAGCGTAGTCGTTCTTCACTCGTTTGTAGAGCGACTTCTGCTTGTTTGCGATCGCTAATATCTGCAATCACCCCTTCGATGTAGTCATCGGCTGCATTCAGATAAAAAGAGAAAAGACCCCAAAACACTGTCCCGTCTCGTTTTCGCATCTGTGCTTCATAGCTTCGCACTTCCCCATTCTGCTTCAGCAACTCAATGGCGTGTTGGCGATCGATCGGATTGACATAATAGCCTGTGGTGTATTCCAGCCCAATGATCTCCTCTGGTGAATCAAAGCCAAACAGATTGGCATGGCGTTGATTGGCATCAAGAAGTAATCCATCTGAGAGGCGGCTTCGGAAGATGCCGACCTGTGAGTTTTCAAAGATAGTTCGGAACTTGGCTTCACTGCGTTGTAATGCCTCTTCTGCTTGTCTACGCCGGGTGGTGTCGTTGCCAACAGATAAGATTTCAATCAACTCTCCCTGTTCATTCAAGATGGCTTGATTCGACCACTCCATCCAAACTCTCCGCCCGTCTCGACACAGATTTTCACCCTCACCTCGCGGGTACGATTGAGGATTACGAAGTAAATCACGAACAAAGGGTCTCATATCGCGTCCAGAGAGTTCGGCTTCTGGAATGATGGTTTCAAATAAGCTGCGCCTTAAGATCTCATGTTCTTCATAGCCCAACAATTTCACTCCATAATCGTTGATGTAGTGAATTCGTCCTTGCGGATCATAGCGAATGATAACTGAGTTTGCGGTTTGTAAGAGGTTGCGATAGTTCGCTTCACTTTGCCGTAATGCTGTTTCTGCTTGTTTGTGATCGCTGATATCCGCAAGTATGCCTTCAATGTAGTCATCGCCTGCATTTAGATAAGAAGAGAAAAGTCCCCAAAACACTGTTCCATCTCGTTTTCGCATCTGGACTTCATAGCTTCGCACTTCTCCATCTCGCTTCAACAACTCAACGGCTTGTTGGCGATCGCTGGAATTGACATAATAGCTTGTGGTGCTTTCAAGCCCAATCATCTCTTCTGGTGAGTCAAAGCCATACAGATTGGCAAAGCGTTGATTGGCATCGAGAATCAATCCATCACAAATGCGGTTTCGGAAGATACCAACCTGCGAGTTTTCAAAGATGTTACGGAACTTAGTTTCACTGCGTTGTAATGCCTCTTCTGCTTGTTTGCGCTCAGCGATCTCCTGCTGCAAGGCTTGAGTTTGCTCTTCTACTCTCTGTTCCAGTGATTCGGTATAATCTGCTAACTGTTTATACGATCGAGCATTTTCCAGCGAAACTGCTGCTTGAGTCATCAACAGGTTGAGGACTTGTAAGCGATCGCCAGTGAACACTCCCGCACTCAAATTGTTCTCCAAATAAAGGATGCCGATCAACTGGCTTTGATTGAGAATGGGTAGACAGAGGAGCGATCGCGTCTGTTGATTTTGAATATAAGAATCAGTTGCAAAAGACGATTCACTGACTGCATCATCCAGCACCAAAGTTTCAGACGTGCGTTCTACTGAGTGAATGACGGAGATAGGAATCGTTGCACAGTCAACAAGAGCAATCTTTTCCAGCTTGTACTGTCCACTTCCGCTACATTGAGCTACTACCGTGAGGTGATTATTTCTAGCAGAATCAGAGCGCCTGTTTCGGCTCCTGTGGTTTCGATTACCCCCTGCATCAACGTGGCAATCAATCGATCGAGATGGAGCATTTCTGAGAGAGTTTGAGCCGCTTTCATTCAATTCTCCTCCGACGAAGAACTGTCAGCCGTCTCCCAAAGTATATCGTTTTCCATTGGAGCGATCGTTGAACACCGGAATAGACGCCGACCCATGCGATCGCACCCTAACTCACCGTTCTCATTTCAAACAGAAAAGCACTCATAAATAGCACAACGGCTACAAGACTCACACAGGCCAATATGCCTGCTGTCCAAAACCGTCGAGTGATTGCCCAAGACACCGAAAACACCGCACTCAAAACGATCGCGATCGCAGTGGCAATCAACGTTGAAACGGGCGGACTCTCGAAGCTCGTCGCCGCCGTCATGACCAGTGCCACGCTGCCCAGTAGCCCAGCAAACAGCAGAATGTAGGAGCGATGAGCAGATGCAGTGAAGAAACCACGACGGTATCCAATGATGCTACCAATGCCAACTCCAATTCCATAACACAAAATTGAAGCAGCCCAAAGCAACTCGAACGGGTCTGCAAATTGAATTCCACTGAGAAATCTCACGAATCGGACTCCAAACAATTGCTAAATGAGGGGACTGATGAGCTTGAATTTCTTGCGGATCGTTGGACGGTGATGACAAAAGACCAGAAACTCTCAGCTCAGTTTGAACACACCGCTGCTGTGACTGAGGAAGGGGTAGAAATTCTAACGCTTCCCTAAATTTCAAGACGCAGTGCCCTGAATCTATTGATCGCTGATGCGCCTGGTCGATCGCCAACTGGTAGGGATTGAATGCTTGGATGATGCAATATCGATCGCCATACCGCAAGGCTGAAGCAGGACTTGACAATTAAGCAAATGCTTAAGTATGCTTTGGTTAAGCATTTGCTTAATAATTCCTATGAGTCGATCGACTGCCAATACCGATATTTTCAAGCGATCGCCGATCCCACTCGGCGGGCGATTCTCGATCGGTTGCAGCAAGGCGAACAGCCTGTCAAACACCTGGCCGCACCCTTCGCGATGTCTTTGCCCGCCATCTCGCAGCATTTGCAAGTGTTGTGTGCAGCGGGTCTAGTCACCCAGCAACGCCGGGGACGAGAGCGCATCTATCGACTCAATCCCGCCTCCCTTCAGCCCGTCTCCGATTGGGTACGCCAGTATGAACAGTTCTGGACGGCGAAACTGGATGCTTTGGGGCAATATCTGGAGGAACAGCATCTGGAGGAACAGCCATGAGTCAGGACGTGGTGCTAGAGACGTTCTATCCCCATTCACCGGAGCGAGTTTGGCGGGCACTGGTCGATCGCCGAATGCTGAGTGCGTGGATGATGAATAACGATTTTGAAGCGCAGTTGGGACATCAGTTTCGGTTTCAAAGTTGTCCGCTACCGGGGCTAGAAGTCACGATTCACTGCCAAGTACTCGAAGTGGAAGCCCCAAAACGTCTGGTTTATAGCTGGAAAGCGCATCCCTCAGATCAATCATCACGAGTGATTTGGACATTATCTGCGGTCGAAGGCGGGACACAAGTTCGACTTCAGCACCGATCGATCGGGTCTGCGTCAATTCCAGCATGGGGTCTTCCAGTGCCCGATCGCGCCAGCCAGATTGCGATCGATTCTCAGTTCACTGCAATCACGCTCATGCCTTCCCTACAAGAGTGTTCCTCTCGCTCAAAAGACAGCTTACCTCGACCATCAGGATACTGGAGCGGCCAAACTCACTGGCACTACTGGTTGCAACAAAAGCTACCTGAAGTATTAGCGCGATCGATGTGAACCGTTTCCAGCTTGTTCGCAGATACCAAAGTTTCAACAACTCCACATTGGATGGTGAACAATGATGAATTCAAATCAGCAGTTTCTACAAAATTTATACGATGCCTTCAACCAAGGCGAGCTTGAAACAATCATCTCGCTGATGCACCCGAACGTGAAATGGGCGAACGGCGTAGAAGGCGGTTTCGTGCATGGACGCGACGCGGTGCGCGAATACTGGACGAATCAATACCAGGTGATTCAAGTGCAGCTTGAGACCTTGAAGTTTGAGACGGATGAGTGCGATCGTAATGTCGTGACTGTGCATCAAATCGTCAGAGATCTGCAAGGCGATTTGCTCGCAGATACAACAATTGAGCAAATCTTCACCCTTGAGAATGGTTTGATTGTTCTTTATGAAATTGGCGAAACGGAAACCATCCAAGAGATGATTCAAAAGACAAGAACTGCCAGCGAGCAATGATGTTTCGGTTGATCAAACGACGATTTATTTGAAAACCTACAAGTCTGCGATCGGCCTTGCTTTTCTGAGCAAGAATCTCAGCACCGTCTCTTCACGGGTGATAATATCGACTCTTCCTTCCATCCCCGACTGAATCACACACTAGTGCTGTCCCCGTCCCAGCGATCGAGTTTCTGGAGCGATCGTCACCTCACAGAAAGCAGGTGCGGATCGCCGTCTGAAGCGGTTGCATTGGCTGGAAACTTAATCGTATCTTCCGAGATGCGGCTGACGTGACCGTTCAAGACACCATAATCTGGATAGGGGCAGGCAGAAACCCGCATTTGTACTTGCAACTCGCTACTGCCCGTTTTGTCCTACAGCGAAGTGCGGCGGCACCGCGCCACCTTCTACATCACTGCGCTCAATGCCCACAATCCTAAAGCCGACATCGGTGCGCCACCAGAGGAGCAAGTCGTAAACGGCCAGGAGTAAGCAAGTCGAACGGACAACACTCGATCGACCTACCGCCCGCTTCTCATTCCCAATTTGGGTACTTTTGCGGGCTACGTCTGTTTTGCTTCACGACAGCGAATCGTGCCATCTAGCTACTCTGGGCGATCGGTCGCACGACGATTTCATTCACGTCTACATCTGCGGGCTGCTCGATCGCAAACGCAATCGCACGGGCGATCGCATCGGCTGGAATAACTGCCCCGCGAAATTCCGCTAACCATTGCGCCGCCTCAGCATCGGTCGTGGTGCTGGCGAGTTCAGTTTGAGTCACTCCGGGCGAGATGACCGTCACTCGAATATCCGTTGATTCCTGCCGCAGCCCCTCTGAAATTGCCCAGACTGCAAACTTGGTAGCGCAGTACACGGCGGCTGTCGGATAGACGTTGTGTCCACCGATCGAGGACAGGTTCACAAACTGTCCCGACTGCTGCTGCTTGAAGGTAGGTAGGGCGGCGGCGATGCCGTGCAGGACACCCCGGATGTTCACATCAATCATTCGGTTCCACTCGTCAATCTTCAATGCCTCTAGCTTGGCGAGCGGCATCAAGCCTGCATTGTTCACAACCACATCTAGGCGACCAAATTTATCTTTTGCAAACTCGATAAAGTCCTGCATCTCTTCAAGGTTGGTCACATCCAAAGTACGATATTCTGCTACGCCACCCTTCTCGCGAATTTCGGAGGCGATCGCTTCGAGTCGATCGGTGCGCCGCGCTCCTAGCACGACCCGGAAACCGTTGCGAGCAAGTAGCCGAGCGGTCGCTTCACCAATGCCACTGCTTGCGCCTGTGATCAGCACGACTTTCTGTGTGTTTTCACGAATAATCATGGGACTATTTCTCCTTATTTTTAATGATTGAGTGCTTTCATCTGCGGTTCCGCGTAGCGAGATCCAACGGCAATGCCTTTGGGCGCGATCGCTTCAATCCGGCTCAACTCTTCATCCGTCAGCACAATCTCAGTCGCGGCAATGTTTTCTTCTAGATATCGCCGCTGCTTTGTACCGGGAATTGGCACGATGTCATTCCCCTGAGCCAGCAGCCACGCCAAAGCAAGCTGACTCGGCGTTGTGCCTTTTTCAGTGGCGATCGCCTTCACCTGTTCGACCAGTTGCAGATTCTTGTAGAAGTTCTCGCCCTGGAATCTGGGTGCATTGCGGCGGTAGTCATCGGGGGCAAAATCGTCGGGATTGGTGAACTCTCCAGAGAGAAAGCCGCGACCAAGCGGACTGTAAGCGACATAGCCAATTCCCAACTCGCGCACGGTGGGCAAAAGCTCATCTTCAGGCTCACGGCTCCACAGCGAGTATTCCGTTTGCAGGGCGGTAATTGGGTGAACCGCATGTGCCCGTCGAATCGTGGCAGGCGCGGCTTCGGACATACCCAGATATCGGACTTTGCCCTGCTTGACTAGTTCGGCCATTGCCCCGATCGTCTCTTCGATCGGCACAGTCGGATCAACCCGATGCTGATAGTACAGGTCAATCACATCCACGCCTAAGCGCTGCAATGAGGCATCACACGCCTGACGCACATAGTCGGGTTTGCCGCTCACGCCCAAAAATTGACCATCGCTGCTGCGGACATTGCCGAATTTGGTCGCGAGAATGACCTGATCGCGGCGATCGCGAATCGCTCTGCCCACTAACTCTTCATTCGTAAAAGGGCCGTACATATCAGCGGTATCGAGCAGCATCACGCCCAGTTCTAATGCGCGATGGATGGTGGCGATCGATTCTTGTTCATCGCGGCCTGCATAGAACTCCGACATACCCATGCAGCCTAGCCCCAGTTCTGAAACCACCAGTTCTCCCAATTGCCGAGTTTTCATTGCAGTTCTCCTGATGTAGCGTTTGATTTTCAGCCTGTTGTGGCATGGCTTCATCGTAGGCTCGACTCACTTGGGCTTAAATACCCAAACCTTGCAGATGATTGCCTAATCCTCTCAAGCGAGCGTTGGCGACGAAAAATACTTACCTATAATCAGCGCAGGAGCAAAGGTTAAGGAGGAAGCTGATCATGAGTGAGACGCTGCGCCCTCAGAGCGCGATCGATCGCTGTGGAGAACTGGCAGCACTGGTTAGTCGGCACACGGACGATCAGGGAAACGGTGTCCATACGACGGCGATCGAGTCCTTGCGCTTCACGCGAACCTATCAGCCTTCCACGATGCACGCGGTCAGTGAACCGCATCTGGCGATCGTGGTGCAGGGCAAAAAAGAAGCTTTGCTGAATGAAGAAATCTATCGCTACAGCGTCGGTCAATATCTGCTGGTGTCGGTGGATTTGCCGCTCAATGGCTGTGTAGTCGAGGCGACTCCTGAGCAACCTTTTCTCGGCTTTAAGCTGAAGTTAGACCCTGCTCAACTTTGTGAAATTATTGCTCAAACCAATCTGGGTATTGATAAGAATGAATCAGTCCGAGGCTGGTGCGTCAGCGATGCCGATCCTTCCTTGATTGATTGCGCGATTCGACTGACCAAGCTGTTAGAAACACCGCAGGATATTCCATTCCTGTCACCCATTATCATCCGCGAAATTTATTATCGTCTGCTCACCGGAGAACAAGGCAAAGCGGTGCGTCAGCTTGCGACGACTGGTAGCAACATGCAGCGCATCGCTGAAGTAATCAGGCAAATCAAAGTAGAGTTTGCAAAACCATTGCGGATTGAGGAATTGGCAGAGCAAGCGAATATGTCTGCTTCGTCATTTCATCGCCACTTCAAAGCAGTTACCTCGATGAGTCCGCTGCAATATCAAAAACAGTTGAGACTGTTGGCCGCACGTCAAATGATGCTGGCCGAGAATGTAGATGCGACTCAGGCTGCGTATCAGGTCGGGTATGAAAGCACATCGCAGTTTAGCCGCGAGTATGCCCGGATGTTTGGTGCGCCACCAGTCAGGGATGTTGAACGGTTACGCATGGTTCTCTTGGAGTTGAGGTTGTAAGTTTCTTTAATTAGAGAAGCAGGCTAATAGGCAGGCTCGAAAATTATCAAAAGGCAAACGCTCTAAAACTAGGGCGTGTCATCAATTAGGTAAGCTGGGGTAAGCAGTATCTCATCCAAGCAGACTTCAATGACAACCCCGACGCTACGCTCTGCGCGATGACCAGTGGGAGCGAATCAAGGATTT
>JAAUTJ010000077.1 GCA_012031475.1 Leptolyngbyaceae cyanobacterium SM1_3_5
CTCCTCCGTTCGCCAACCTCATTTCGAGAAATTTTTCATTGAAGTGACATTAGGCGATCGCCGTCCCGTGTAGAGACGCGAGATCTCGCGTCTCTACGGACACCCTCCCCCGATCGCCGACACCCGATCGCCGACACCCAACACCCCTTCCCCCTCACATGGCTGGACACCGCGAATCCCACGAAAGCGCCCAAGGGCACGTCACCGGAAAAGCCGTTTACACCGATGAGCAGCGTCCCCCGGTTGGAATGCTGTCGGTCTATCCTGTGCTTTCGCCTTATGCCCGCGCTCGGATTGTCCGCATCGATCCGCGTCCGGCCTTGGCGACAGTGGGCTGCGTCACGGTTCTGACGGCTGACGATGTGCCAGGAGAAAACAACACGGGCGTGATTGTCCCGGACGAAATTCTGTTTCCGACAGAGGAAGTCAGCTATTGGGGGCAGGCGATCGCGTGGGCAGTCGGGGAAACCGAAGCCGCCGCCAAAGCAAGCCCGCCGCCCAGAGTTGTCGTCGAGTATGAGCCGATCGAGCCGATCGTGACGATCAAGCAGGCGATCGCGGCGGGCTGGTTTCTCAATGCTCCGCAGACCGTGCGGCGAGGTGAACCGGGCGCGATCGAAGCGGCGGAAATCCGGCTGGACGGCGAAATTGAGATGAATGGGCAAGACCATTTTTATCTCGAAACGCAGGCTAGCTGGGTGATCCCGGATGAAGGCGGCTACAAAGTCTACGCCTCGACGCAGCATCCGACCGAAACGCAAATCATCATTGCTCGCGTTTTGGGCATTGCCAGTAATCAAGTTGTCGTCACCTGTTTGCGGATGGGTGGCGGCTTTGGCGGCAAAGAATCGCAGGCGAATCCGTATGCGGCGGTTGCGGCAGTGGCAACGCGGAAATGCGATCGCCCCGTCCGCGTCAAGCTCAGCCGCCACCACGACATGATTTTGACGGGAAAGCGACACGGCTTTTTAGCTCAGTATCAGGTCGGCTTCACGTCCGAGGGAAAAATTACCGCTCTGGACGTCGATTTGTATGCCGATGGCGGCTGGAGTTTGGATTTATCGCCGCCCGTTTTGCTTCGGGCAATGCTTCACGTTGATAATGCTTACTATATTCCAAACATTGAAGTGCGGGGACGCATTGTCAAGACGAATAAAGTGTCGAATACGGCCTTTCGCGGCTTTGGTGGGCCGCAAGGAATGGTCGTGATTGAAGAAGTGATCGATCGCATTTCCCGCAAACTCAACCTGCCGCCGGAAGTCGTGCGCGAACGCAATTTCTATCACGGAGAAGGCGAAACCAATACCACCCATTACGGTCAAGCAATCTACGACAATCGGATTGCTCGCGTCTGGAGTGAGGCGAAAGCCATTTCAGATTTTGCCGAAAGAAAAGTGGCGATCGAATCTTTCAATCGATCGCATTCTCATCAAAAGCGCGGCCTCGCGATCACGCCCGTCAAATTCGGAATTTCCTTCAACAAAACCCAGTACAATCAGGCGGGCGCGTACATTTTGATCTACACCGACGGCAGCATTCAACTGAATCACGGCGGCACAGAAATGGGGCAGGGTTTGCATACGAAAATGCTGCAAGTGGCGGCGAAATCGCTGGGCGTGAAGCTCGATCGATTCCGCATGATGCCGACCAGTACCGACAAGGTTCCCAACACTTCCGCGACCGCTGCTTCTAGCGGTTCCGACCTGAACGGCCAAGCGGTGAAAGATGCCTGTGAAACGTTGAAAGCGCGTCTTGCTGCTGTCGCGGCTTCACTGTTGGAACTCGATACGCCGAGCGAATTGGTGTTTGAAGAAGACTGGATTTATTGCCGCACTTATCCACAGAAGAAAATTGGCTTTGCGGAAGTCGTGAAGCAGGCATATGGCGATCGCGTCAGTCTAGCTGCTACAGGCTATTACCGCACTCCCAACATCTACTGGAATGCCGACACAGGCAAAGGCCGACCGTTCTATTATTTCGCTTACGGAGCGGCAGTCAGTGAAGTGGAAATCGACGGATTTACCGGAATGTTTAAGCTCCGGCAGGTCGATATTGTGCATGATGTCGGTGAATCGATCAATCCGCTGATCGATCGCGGCCAAATTGAAGGCGGTTTCGTTCAAGGAATGGGCTGGCTAACAATGGAAGAACTCGTTTGGGACGATAAAGGGCAGCTTAAAACCTTTGCACCCAGCACCTACAAAATTCCGACTATTTGCGAAATTCCTGAACATTTCAACGTGCAATTGCTTGATCGCGCCGCTCAAGATGGCGTCATTTACGGCAGCAAAGCAGTAGGTGAGCCGCCATTCATGCTGGCAATTTCTGTTCGAGAAGCGATTCGAGCCGCGATCGCTTCCTTCGGTCAACCGGAAACAGTTTTGCTGGCTTCTCCGGCTACACCGGAAGCAATTTTGTGGGCAATTGAATCGGTGCGAGAATCGATCGCTACGCCGAAATTGCTATTACCCAAGTCTTGAAATGTCGATCGCCTGCTATCAGAAACTAGCGGAAGTTTTGCCCGTTGAATCGATCGTTTTAGCGACAATAATTGATACCAAAGGCTCCGTTCCAAGAGAAATTGGAGCGAAGATGCTGATTTGGTCAAATGGCAGTACGTTCGATACGATCGGCGGCGGTGAAGGTGAAGCCAAAGTGATTCGGCAGCGATCGCCGTTCTGCAATCTGGTGAAAAACAAGCGGTTGAAATTGATTTGTCGGGCGCACCGCAGCGCGAAACGCAAGGCATTTGTGGCGGCTGGATGCGCGTTTGGCTAGAGCGCTGGACGAGTCGCGAGCTACCCCTAGTTGAAGCGATTCTCGATCGCCTCCAGTCTGGACAGTCGCTCACATTAATCACGCCGTTTGATTGCGATCGATCGCCGCATTTACTCAAAAAAGATGCGGTCGATCGTGCCTTTGTCGAGACGATCGAACCGCCACCGACGCTGCTAATTGTTGGTGCGGGTCATGTCGGAGAGCAGCTTGCCAAAGCCGCCAATTTTGCGGGATTTCAAATTATTGTGCAGGACGATCGCCCCGCCTGGGCAAATCCGCAGCGCTATCCGCAAGCGGTGCAGATCTTGGCAGAATCGATCGACTCGATCGATCGGCTGGCCGATTATTCTCAGCTTTACGTTGCACTCGTGACGAGAGGCTATCAGTACGATTTGTCGGCACTAGAGCGACTGATGCAAAGACAAAAACCCTGTCGCTATATTGGCATGATTGGCAGCGAAAAGCGCGTCAAACAGGTGATTTCAACACTTGAAAAATCTGGCGTTGATGCCACCAAGCTGCGATTGATTTATGCTCCGATCGGGCTGGATATTGGGGCATTAACGCCAGAAGAAATTGCGATCAGTATCACCGCAGAATTGATTTTAGTGAGACGGAGCGGAACCGGACGATCGCTTTCCGAAAGATTGCGGACAAATTAAATGATAATGCGATCGTCCTAAGTTTCCTACTTCTTATCGTCGGCTGCTTCGATTCGGACTTTGACTCCTTTTGAGAGATATTTGACCATTGCCTCGCCCAGTTCTTTCTCTTCCGATTTCGGTTTTTCAGAACGGTCTTTCGCAAGTTCAGCAAACGCGATCGCCAGCAGAAAAATCAAAGGAAAAAGTTCCATATGTGAGATGACCTTCAGGATGAAAAATGTTACGAACCGTGAACCCGGAGTCAAGAGCGACGGCCTGTTTCCTATGACACTGATCACAACAACAAATCAGGAAGGGTTTTTTCCTGAACAAAGATAAATTTGCTACTCGTTGGGCGATCGAGGTTCCCTTTCGTCCAACAGCAACGACAAACCGCGCGGTTTCGGTGATTCTGACACGCCTCAACTGAGCGCGACGTGACAAGATTCACGAACTCTTGTTAAAAACGTCACAACTAAACGTCATTGCTTTACCTGTTGACAAAGACTGCTCAGATAGCATGGCGATCGACTGGGTTTTCTGCCAAATCGAAACCACATCAACAGGAGCAACCGACTTGGCAATCATCTTTGGAGACGATCGCGACGATTTAATCATCGGCACATCAGAAGACGATGAACTTTACGGCAGCGGCGGAAATGACCTGCTGCGGGGCGATTTAGGCAATGACACGCTGTATGGCGGCATCGCTAATGACACGCTCGAAGGCGACGCCGGAACCGATACGCTGTTTGGCGAAGCGGGCAGCGATACGCTAGTGGGCGGCGCGGATGCCGATTCGCTACACGGCAGCGAGGGCGACGATCGACTAGACGGCGGCAGCGGCGACGACAAGCTGTTTGGCGAAATCGGCAACGACAGTCTCAGCGGCGGCGAAGGCAATGACGAACTGATCGACGATCTGGGTAACGGACATCCTCAGCGGCGGCGAGGGCAATGACAAACTCAGCAGCGGCAGCGGGGATGACCTCCTCAATGGCGACGCGGGCACAGATTTCCTGTTGGCCGGAGAAGGAAACGATCGACTGGACGGCGGCGCAGACAACGACGAACTCTTTGGCGAAGCCGGAAACGACCAGCTAAACGGCGGCACCGGAGACGACAAACTCTTCGGCGGCGAGGGCAACGACGCGATCGCCGCAGATGCCGGAACCGATGAACTGCACGGTGAAGCCGGAAACGACAATCTCAGCGGCGGAACCGACAGCGACAAGATTTTCGGTGGTGTCGGCAATGACACGATCGCCGGAGACGACGGCAACGATGAACTACTGGGTGAAGCCGATGACGACTCGATCGCAGGCGGCGCGGGCGCAGACTTCCTCTATGGCGGCGAAGGCAACGACGCGCTGGACGGCGGCGCAGATGCCGACAATTTGTTTGGCGAAGTTGGAAACGATCGCTTATTCGGCGGACTGGGTGACGACGCGCTGTTTGCCGGAGCCGGAAGCGATCGCCTCGATGGTGGCATCGGCAACGACGCGCTGTTTGCCGAAGTCGGAGACGACACGCTAATCGGCGGCACGGGCAACGATTTTCTCTACAGCGGCGAGGGCAACGATGCGCTGCTCGGCGGCACGGGCAACGACAATCTGTTTGGTGAAGCAGGACTCGATCGACTCAGCGGCGGCGCGGGAAACGATCGACTTTCGGCAGGCGAGGGCGACGATCGCTTGATCGGCGGTCAGGGACGCGATCGCTTGGTGGGAGCGGCAGGAAACGATGTCCTAATCGGCGGCGCGGGAGCCGATCGCTTCGTCTACAGCACCGAACTCGCCTTTGCCCCAGACGCGATCGGCCTCGATTCGATCCAAGGCTTCACCAGCGGCGCGGATAAGATTCTGCTCGATCGCCGCACCTTCACCGCCCTCAAAAGCCGAGCCGGAACAGGCTTTTCTAACACTCGCGATTTTGCAATCGTCTCCAGCAATGGCGCTGCCCGCAGCAGCACGGCGGCGATCGTCTACAACAGCAGCAACGGCAGCTTGTTCTACAACGCCAATCGCGCCGCATCGGGCTGGGGCGGTGGCGGTCAGTTTGTGACGATCGACAAGGCCAGGGCGATCGCCCCTCGCGATTTCGTCATCCTCTAAAATAGGCACACTAAAGAAATCTTGTGCCCATGCCGATCGATCCCGACAAAACCACCAGGGTGATGATATCTGTGCCTAAGCCGATGGCGAAATATCTGCGGCAGGTCGCAAAACAGTGGGCAATTTCGTTGTCACAACTGATGTTGCAGGCCACGCTCGATCGCTATCCGCCTCCACCAGAGCAAGCCGACAGCGAAGCAGATTAACTGGTTGCAGCAATCTCAACAACGCCCGAATTTTAATTCAGGGCAGGTCAGGCAGCAGACGCAAGATCTGACTTCCTCCGATCGCCCCAACTGCGATCGATCGGCTTGCGATACGATGGATGGGTTGCAACCGCGATCGCAGCGCTAGCCGACCTATGACGAAATTTGTATTTGTCACCGGGGGCGTCGTCTCCAGCATTGGCAAAGGCATCGTTGCCGCCAGTCTGGGTCGCCTCCTCAAATCGCGTGACTACTCCGTCTCGATTCTCAAACTCGATCCCTACCTTAACGTCGATCCGGGCACGATGAGTCCGTTTCAGCATGGGGAAGTGTTCGTGACGGAAGACGGAGCCGAAACCGATCTCGACCTCGGACACTACGAGCGCTTCACGGATACTTCGATGTCCCGGCTCAACAGCGTCACAACCGGATCGATCTACCAGGCGGTGATCAACAAAGAGCGGCGCGGCGACTACAACGGCGGCACCGTCCAGGTAATTCCGCACATCACGACCGAAATTAAAGAGCGCGTTTTGCGCGTGGCTCGCAACACCAATCCCGACGTGGTGATTACCGAAATTGGCGGCACGGTGGGCGATATCGAGTCGCTGCCGTTTTTGGAAGCGATCCGGCAGTTTCGCAAAGATGTCGGGCGGCAAAACGTGCTGTATGTGCATGTGACGCTGATGCCCTGGATTCCCTCGGCGGGCGAAATGAAGACGAAGCCCACTCAGCACTCGGTCAAAGAACTGCGATCGATCGGCATTCAGCCGGATATTTTGGTGTGTCGCTGCGATCGACCCTTGCAGCCCGGACTCAAAGAAAACTCTCGGAATTTTGTGACGTTCCGGTCGAGTGCGTGATCACGTCGCAAGATGCCGCCAGTATTTACGAAGTGCCGCTGATGCTGGAGCGGGAAGGCATGGCGCAGCAGGCGTTGGAGCTTTTGCAACTGCCGCAGCGATCGCCCGACCTGACCCACTGGCAAACGATCGTTGAGCGCTTGTATCGTCCCACTCATCCGATTCAAATTGCGATCGTCGGCAAGTATGTCCGATTGAATGACGCTTACCTTTCGGTTGTGGAAGCCTTGCGTCATGCAGCGATCGCCCAAAGTGGCGACCTCAATGTCCGCTGGATCAACTCGGAAGAAATTAGCGATAGCAATGTCGATCAAATGCTGGCAGGCGTCAACGGCATTGTCGTTCCGGGCGGCTTCGGGGCGCGGGGCATTGAAGGGAAGCTGATTGCGATTCGCCATGCCCGTGAACAGAACATTCCCTTCTTGGGCTTGTGTTTGGGAATGCAGTGTTCCGTGATCGAATGGGCGCGAAACATTGCCAAACTCAACAACGCCAACAGCGCCGAATTCGACACCGATACGCCCTATCCCGTGATCAACCTGCTGCCCGAACAGCAAGACGTGGTGGATTTGGGCGGCACGATGCGCTTGGGACTGTATCCCTGTCGGCTTGCGGCGGGAACTCTGGCCGATCGCCTCTACGGGCAAGAAGTAATCTACGAACGGCATCGCCACCGCTACGAATTCAGCAACGCCTACCGGACGCTGTTTTTGGAAACGGGCTATGTGGTCAGCGGTGCCTCGCCGGATGGCCGACTGGTGGAAATCGTCGAACTCCCCAGCCATCCGTTTTTCATCGCCAGCCAGTTCCACCCGGAATTCCAGTCCAGACCCAGCCGCCCGCATCCTTTGTTTCAAGGATTTGTGCAGGCGGCGATCGCCATGATTGCGCCAGAAATGGGCGATCGTGCCCTTGAACCTTCTCGATGAAACCCGCAAAGAATGGCCGGACGCATTGCTGCAAATCCGGCCAGAAGTTGGAATCTATCCAAAACTGAAGCAATTACGGGTCGGCGCGTTTGCCTTGGGCTTTTGCTTTGTCGATCGCCCGCTCAACTTTTGCTTTTGTTTCATTAGCCGCAGTTTCGATCGAATCGGCAACCTGCTTTGATTCTTTGTGCGTTGCTTTTGCAGTTTCGTGGACTGCTTCGGCTGCGCCTTCGCTCACAGCTTCCTGCTGCTTTTTAGCCTTTTTCACAGCAGTTTTAGCAGAATCGATCGCGCCATCGAGCTTCTGTTTCGCTTCGCCCGCAACGCCTTTTGCTCGATCGATCGCACCTTCAACTTTCGGCTTGGCTTCATCGATTTGTTGACGAGTGGTAGTTGCCGTTTCTTTGGCTTTTTCGATCGCTCCAGCAGTGGATTGTTGCGCTTCGATCGCGGCATCTTTGGCGGCTTTTGCCACCTCTGCCACAGCGGGAGTCACATCTTGAATCGCGTCTTTAACTGAATCGATCGCGTTTTGCACCGAACCGCTCAGTTCGGCGGCTTTTTCATCGCCAACTGCGGCTCGTGCGGCACTGGCGACCGTTGCGCCGATCGTTGCGCCTGCTTTGCCGCCCAGCAGCCCACCGATCGCCGCCCCCACAATTCCCGCTTTCGCAACCGCCATTGAGTCCGATGATTCCGCTAATTCATCCGGCTCAACTTCCGGGTCGATTACGGCTTCAACTGCAACTGGCTCAGGTTCAGGCGAATCGATCGGGTCAATTGCAGCCGATTCAATTGGATCGATCAACTCATCTTTTTTGGAATTCGCACCTTTCTTTTTGCTGGCGGCCATGATTTTCTAGACCCTCAAGTGCTGGATTAGTTACATTCAACTTAAACGCGACTTGGGTTTATTAAGTCTGCTTCAAGAGAGACTCTTGGATCTGTCAATTTGCAGAAATTAAAATCGGCTAATTTCGCTAGCGGTTGATGCGAACAAGTAAAGAGGTGGACTTGTCGGAATATTGTAATTCAGCAATGTACTACAATTCCTGATGCTCCAGCGCTTCCAAGCTTTTCAGCAGGTCTATCGCGGCTCGATATGCTGCCTGCGTCCATTCGCGCTGTTCGGCAGGCGTGTCAATGAAGCCGTCCACCATCAGGCGCAGCGATCCCAGCATCGTGTTGAGGCGATCGCGAATCTCGTGTGAAGTGCGAGCAAGATCAGCCCGAATCCGATCGGGTCGCGGCGGCTGATGCGTGGCGTACAAGCGGGCGTAGTGGCCTGCTTGCCTCAGCAAATCGGCGTGTGTGCCTTGCTCAACGATGCGCCCCGATCGAGAACGAGGATGCGATCGGCATTTTGCACGGTCGAAAGGCGATGGGCAATCACAATGACCGTCCGATTCTGACTCAGGCGATCCAATGCAGATTGAATCAAACGTTCGTTTTCTGAATCCAGCGCACTGGTCGCTTCGTCCAGAACGAGAATTTCGGGGTCGCGCAAGATAGCCCGCGCAATAGCAATACGCTGGCGCTGTCCACCGGAAAGCAGAACACCTCGATCACCGACGCGGGTGTTATAGCCGTCGGGTAGTTCATCCACGATGAAATTATGAATGTTAGCGTTGCGGGCAGCTTCTTCAATTTGTGCCTGTGTGACATTCAGTGCGCCATACCCGATGTTAAAACTGATGGTTTCGTTAAAGACAAACGTATCCTGACTCACCACCCGATATGTCCGAGCCAGTCACCTAAGTGCAGGTCGCGTAAATCCACGCCATCGATGAGAATTTGCCCGCTTTTCGGGTCATATAAACGGGTCAGCATATCCACCATGGTAGATTTGCCCGAACCGGATGATCCGACCAGCGCGACTTTTTCCCCTTTGTTAATTTCCAGCGTAATGTCCTGCAAGGCCAGCATATCGCGTTTGACATACTGGAAACTCACCTGCTCAAATTTGATATTTTTTTGCAGGCCATGAAAGGGCTTTGTCCCATCACGAAGATAATTTTTGTCACCTGTTTCGAGGAGATCAACCACACCTTTAACCGCTGCCAGATCACCGCTAATGCTGGTTCGTCGGGCGTTCAAATTCAGCACATGGGGCATCATCCGGTAGAGAATCAGGATGAAGGTACTCACAATCGGGATAAGTTCTGCTTGGTTTACATTAAGTATTGACCCGCCAATTATTAGCATCAAGGCAAGGAGGCCAATCACCAGCACTTCTAAAATCTGGCGCGAGGCTTCATTTAAGATTTGTAAATAGACCAGTGTCCGTTGAAAGATTTTGAGTTTTGTAAAATAGCTGGTGCGCTCGTATTCCTGCTGGTGCATGAGGCGGATAATCCGCTTGGCGTTGAGCGTTTCTACCGTGCTATGTTGGACGGACAACGCAATATTATAGCGATACTGTCCGACTTTTTCGGCTAATCTCACCAACCCAGAGAGCAGCATGAAAACAACGATGAGCAACCCCGAGGCCAGCAGGGTCATTTGCCACGATACCGCCAGCAGCACCACCACATAGACCAGAATAGTAATCAACCCTGATGCAACAGAAACCAACCCGAAAACTGCGCCGGCAGCGCGTCCGGTTTCGCTATTTAAAATCATATGCCAATCAGAATCGCGGCGCTGGTTTAAATCTTCGTAGGAAATATTCAGAATCTGGTTATAAACCTCTTCGCGGAGTTGCCGATCAAGGCGGGCTTGCAAAAAAGCCTGTAGACTAATTGCCAGCATAGAAAATATGGTGCGCGTGACCGTCAATACAACAAACACAATGGCAGCAGTTTGGAGCAAACGGTTGTCCGGTACATCTCTAAACAAATCATTGATAAATGCCATCACGCGGTTGCTGTCTGCCGCAGTCTCGGTTTCTTGCCCTAATCCTTCTAACATGGGAATCACAAGCAGCACCGAGAAACCTTCGGTAAAGGCACTTACAAAAATAAGACCAGTGACCAGCACCCCCAGCGACCAGTATCGCTGCAAACGCCTGACCAGAAACAAAAATGCTTTCAGAACCGTATACTCCTTAAGTGCATCGCCCAGAAGTATAGCGCATAGGCGCAAGCGTTTGAGAAGGGTAATCTTGGAGTCATATTAACGTCAGATGACCAGTGTTGTAACAGAAAGATACGAATGATAAAATTGGGTAAGTACCCATCAAAAAGCATATATGAGTGAAGTGAAGAGTTTCACGCCGATGGATTTAGGGCTGCTCCGACGAGTGGCTTCTCGCGGTATCAGCCTAGATACAGCGGCCATGATACAAGACCCAATCCGATAGAGACTGCCATTCTGGGATCAGTTGGTTTACGCGGACGCGGACGACCTACGTTCATACTACGGACAGGCCATGCCGATTACGCCAGCCAAATTCAACTCGAAGGACAGGTTGCTCGAATCACACTGCTTGCACCCACTCCCGATAGCGACAGCCCTATCTGGCCTTGGTTGTCGCTGGTTGATAATGTACTCGTGCAAGCAGGCAAACGCGGAGCGCATCTGGTGACGGCAGAAGTGCCCGCAGAAGGATCGGTCTACGAACTCTTCCGACGCGCAGGTTTTACGATTTACTCCCGGCAGCGTTGTATGCACTGGAAAGAAATCAGACGACCTTAAGCTACGACAACGCAGATGACGCGCTCTTGGTGCGGGAAGTCGAAGAAATTGATTATCCCCATCTGAACGTACTCTATGCCAATACCGTACCCCGGCTGGTACAGCAGGCCGACCCGCCTCCGACTGTGTGGTCAGGATTGGCGCTGGTTTTAGAAGGGCGTTTGCGTGGATGTCTGATGGTTTCCGAAGGGCGTAACGGTGTTCTGCTTAAACCCTATATCCACCCGGAACTGGAGGATAGGGTTAGCGATGTGCTGGCGCTGGCGCTGACGCAACTGCCGAATAATCGTAAAGTGTATATGCGTGTGCTGGCCTATCAAGCATGGCTGCGCCCGGCCTTAGAGCAAGATTTAGGGTTTGAGGATATTGCCCGCCATGCGCTGATGGCAAAACACACGGTCATTCTGCGAGAAACGTCGGTTTTTCACCTCTGGTTGCTTTAGAGAACCTCCCTTTCGTACCCTCTATCGAAATCGCGCTGGAGCAAAGCATCCAGCCAGAAGGAATAGCAAATAACAATTGATGGGCTATAAAATCACAGACGATATAGAAAAACTAAAAGCTGTTCTCCCCCTGCATCTGATTGAGGCGATTGAAAAACGCGGTCACGAAGAAAACCTCATTGAAGTGATTATGGACTTGGGACGTGTGCCCACTGCCCGTTATGTAGACGGTGAGATTATTTTGAGTGACAGCGAGGTCGAACAGGAAACACTGGCCTATGTTGTAAAACGGGTGGGGGATTTTGACGCAGATAATCGCGCTGGCATTGAGCGCACCTTGCATCGTATCAGCGCGATACGCAACCGTCGTGGCGAGGTGGTCGGGCTGACCTGCCGCATCGGGCGAGCGGTTTATGGCACGATTGAAATCATACGGGACTTGGTGGAATCCGGCAAAAGTATTCTCATGTTGGGGTCGCCCGGCGTGGGCAAAACCACCATGCTCCGTGAGGCAGCGCGTGTGCTGGCGGATAAACGCCGGGTAGTGATTGTAGATACCTCGAATGAAATCGGGGGAGATGGAGACGTGCCCCATCCGGCGGTAGGACGCGCCCGCCGGATGCAAGTGCCGCAGCCCAATTT
>JAAUTJ010000078.1 GCA_012031475.1 Leptolyngbyaceae cyanobacterium SM1_3_5
ATCCGGTGGACATCGATCTGATTGTGCTGGCAACCTCCAGTCCCGACGACCTGTTTGGCAGTGCGTCTCAGGTGCAAGCCGAAATCGGCGCGTCGAAAGCGGTCGCCTTTGACCTCACCGCAGCCTGTTCCGGCTTCATGTTCGGACTGGTGACAGCCGCGCAGTTCATCCGGACGGGAACCTATCGAAACGTGCTGCTGATCGGCGCAGATATTTTGTCGCGCTGGGTGGATTGGAACGATCGCCGCACCTGCGTTTTGTTCGGAGACGGAGCCGGAGCGATCGTCATGCAGGCCGCTGAGCGCGATCGACTCTTCGGCTTTGAGCTTCGCAGCGACGGGACGCAAAATCACCTGCTCAACTTGGCCTACAGGCCGGAACCGCTCACCTTGGCGGAGGAGTGACGATCGCGCAAGGCAAGTTTCACCCGATTACGATGAACGGTCAGGAAGTCTATCGATTTGCGGTCAAGCGCGTCCCGGAAGTGATCGAGAAGGCGCTGCATCGATCGAACCTGACGATCGACCAAATCGACTGGCTGCTGCTCCACCAGGCCAATCAGCGCATCCTCGACTCGGTGGCTCAGCGGTTGGCGTCCGCCGGAAAAGTAATCAGCAACATGGCCGACTACGGCAATACCGATGCCGCCTCAATTCCGCTCGCTCTGGATGAAAACGTCCGGTCAGGCAGAATTAAGGCGGGAGACACGATCGCCGCTTCAGGCTTCGGCGCGGGTTTAACCTGGGGAGCCGCAATTTTTGAGTGGGGCTAACGATCTAATGAGTCATCAGGCGACAGCAGCGTCGCTGCTTGGCTCGATCGCCTCCTTCTGTACCGGGTCAGACTTGCGCTGCTCAATCGGCAGTCGAATCATGAAAGCCGCGCCCTGATCGGGATGCGAGGCACATTCGAGCTTGCCGCCGTGCTGTTCCACAATCTGGTAGCTGATTGACAAGCCGAGTCCCGTCCCTTTGCCGACGGGTTTGGTGGTGAAGAACGGGTCAAACAGGCGATGCTGGATGCTGGCGGGAATGCCGCTGCCGTTGTCTTGAATGACGATCTGGATGTGGTCGGGATCGATCGCTTTCGTCTGAACCATGATCTTGCCCTGCATCTGCGGCAACCCATCTTCACGCTGCTGATCTTGCGTGTCGCGCAGTGAATCGATCGCATTGCTGAGCAGATTCATAAACACCTGATTGAGTTGTCCGGCACAGCACTCAACGAGGGGCAAATCGCCGTACTGCTTGGCGATCGCAATTTCGGTATGTGATGAGTCGGCTTTAATGCGGTGCTGCAAAATCATCAGCGTGTTGTCTAGCCCTTCGTGAATGTCTACTCGCTTCATTCGAGCCTGATCGAGGCGCGAGAAATTCCGCAGGCTGAGGACAATTTCGCGGATGCGATCGGCTCCCACTTCCAGCGAGTTGAGCAGATGCGGCAAATCCGAGGCGACAAATTCGAGGTCAGCTTCTTCAGCATAGGATTGAACTTCAGCGATCGGTTCCGGGTAGTGCTGCTGATAAAGCTCGATCAGCTTCAGGAGCGATCGCGTGTAGCTGCTGACATGGCTGAGATTGCCGTAGATGAAGCTGACCGGATTGTTGATCTCGTGCGCTACGCCTGCGACTAGCTGACCCAGACTCGACATCTTTTCGCTTTGAATCAGATGCGTTTGGGTGCGTTGGAGATGTTCGATCGCCTCGCTAAGCTGTTTGGCCTGCTGCCGAGTCCGCCCCAGCAAAACTGCGTGTTGCAGCGCAACGCCAATCTGCGCCGCGACCTGCTGCGTAAATTCGATTTCGCGCTGCTGCCAGTGCCGTGTGGTCGTACACTGATGGACGCACAGCAAGCCCCACAGTCGTTCACCGACGAGTAGCGGCACAATCAGATCGGCCTTGACCTGAAACTGCGCCAACATCTGCACATGGCACTCGGTCAATCCGGCCTGATAGAGGTCATCGATCGCCCGCACATTTCCCTTGGCATAGGCAATCAGCCGCGATTTGCCCATGCAGCATTCAGACAGCTTGGCGTTAAGAATTGAAGGAAATTCAGATAGGACGGATTCAGACACGACTTCGCCGCTGCCGTCGCCTGCTTCGGGATCAAAGCGGTAGATCACGACGCGATCGGCGCTCAGCAGTTCTTGAACTTCGGTTGCAGCCGCTTTAAACACCGCATCAAGCTCCAGCGAGGCGCGAATTTTGGCGATGATGCGGGCGAGTGCCTGCTGGTGATCGACCGATTGCTGAAGTTCCAGGGTCGATCGCTGGAGTTCCAGGTTCGACTCTTGCAATTGTGCCGTGCGCTCTTCCACCTGGTACTCTAGGTTGCTGTTCAGCCCTTGCACCTGCTGATAGAGGCGATATTGCTTCACCGCCATCGAAAAGCGTTCGCCAAAGGCTTTTGCCAGCTTCAGTTCCGCTTCTGTCCACTGCTGCGCCTGTCCGCTCTTAAGCTGTCGCCACACTTCAAACGACTGCCGCGCCATCATCTGGCGGGTGTCGGGGTCGTGTGCGCCTGCCCAAAGAATTTCCGTGTTCACTTCGTGGCGAAAAATGGTGAGACAGCCGACGACTTCCGTGCCGTAGGTGAGCGGCAGAATCAGCATTCCGCGAATTTTGCTGTCTTGAAAAAACGGAGCCATGACGCGCAAAAGCGGCTCTTTGTAGATGTCGCTGATTGCCCACAGCGGAAAATCTGAATCAGAGGCATCCGCAACGGGAGCCAGCGCGTAAACCGATCGCATCCACTCGACTGACCAAGGCCGATTCGGTTCAATTGAGTTAGAAGGAACGGCAGATTTGAGATAGTTTTGCCACAGCAAATTCTCTTCGATCGGTCGTTTGGTCGCCTGATCAAGATATTGCGGCTGATCCCCGCAGGTGTAAAGTTCGATCGCCTGCGTCGGCTCATGGGCGAGCAGATACAGCCTGCCGCCCGATCCTTCAAACGCCTGCACGACGGCTTCGAGCGCGGCCTGAAGCTGAACGGTTGGTGTGGTGTAAAGCAGCGCGGTGACGTGGTTGATGTGGGCTTCTTGCTGCGCCTGATCGCGGACGCGCTGAAGCAAAATCGACTGCGAGATGGCGATCGCCATTTGGTCAACAACCGACTGGATAAACTGTAACTCTGGGTCTGTCACCTCGCGGGATTCGGAATGATGCGAAACCAGCAAGCCCCAAAGCTGGGCGTTTGCTTCAAGGGATGGCGGTTTGTACGCTCCGGTTTCCGCATTTGCCAGCACGATCGGCACGACGACTGAGGACTTGACGCCCATTGCCGTCAGATATTCGACATGGCAGGGATCAACCGGACGGTAGCGAATTGGCTGCGATCGCAGCGGCTCTCCGGTTTCCTCAAGCTCCATTGGGCTGAGGCCGATTTCAGCCGATTCCAGATTGACGATCGAACGCTGGCGCGATCGGACGAACAGTTCGCGAGCATAGGGCGGAATATCGTCGGCAGGAAAATTAAGGCCAAGCATTGAGGGCAAGCGGCCTGCCTGAATGGATTCAGCGATGACGACACCGTGACCATCGGGAGCAAACTGGTAAACTTTAACGCGATCGGTTCCTAGGTACGATCGCACCTCGGCCACCGTTGCGGCTAAAATTTCTCGGAGTTCCAAAGATTGACGAATACGATTCGCAATGCGGTGAAGCAGCACTTCTTGAGTGAGCATTGCGGACTGCGGTAGCGATTCCATTGCGCGAGCGGCTGATTGAACAAGTGACAAAAACCAACAGGCAAAGGAGATGCATCCTTTCTAAGATAGTGTACGGCTCTAAGATAGTGTGCGACGATCCCCGTCAACAGTTTCCCACGCTCAAGTTTCTTTAATCAGCCGTGTAAACACGGTGGAAGTCTTCTCAAAATCGCGTCCCAGCGCGAATTTACCGTATGGAGCTTGTGCCCTGCTTGTGGCTTTACCTTGAGCGGGCAGCCGCACTGATTGGGTTGTCGATCGCAGGCGCATTGATCTTGCCGTATCGGGCCTGCACCAGCATGTGAATTCCGTAGGCAACTAGTCCCAGCGCCACCAAGCCCAAAAGCCATGCGCCTTGCGGCTGCTGTGCCAGCGTTTGCAGTGCGCCATCTAGCCCCTGTACCTCGCTGGGATCGCTCTGTCGCCCTGCCTGAATCAAAAACAGTCCGGTCAGAGCAAGGACGACGCCACGCGCCGCCAGCCCAAAGCGCCCGATGCGAGTTGCCCAAGTGCGCTCCGCATCGCTCATTTGATTGAGATTGAGTCGTTTGCGAAAGCTGGCTTTGTAAGCTTCATAAAACTGATAGAAACCGATGCCAATCACGCCTGCTCCAATCAGGCCAACGAGCCATTGCCCAAACGGTTGCGCGAGCAGTTGGGCGGTGGCGTCTTGCTGCCCGTTGCCGCTGCCTGCTGATGCTCCAACCGTTAGCCTGAGTGCGGTTAGGGCTAATCCGGTGTAGACCGTGCCGTTGAGCAGATAGCCGAATCGCTGAGCAATGCCTTTTGCGTCTTTGCCTTTGCGTTCGGGATCGTAAATTGCCTGTACGATTCGCCACAGCACATATCCGATCAGGCCGATCGCCACGAGTGCCAGCAGAATTTGACCGAACGGCTGACGAGCGATCGTGCTGAGTGCGCCTTGCGTATCGGTGGTTTGACCGCCTGCACTGATCGCCGCCTGCACTGCCAAAACGCCGACAATTCCGTACACAATTCCTTTTGCAGCGTAGCCAAATCGTGCGAGTCGTTCTATCCAGTCTGCCGTTTGTGCCATTGGTGTTTGTGAATTCCTATTTCAAGCCTGGGCGATCGGCCAAATCAGTGCATCTATCTACAGAACAAAATTGTTAGACGCGACATCTTGTGTGCCTGCATCTATCAGCCACCGTGCATAATCGAGATATGGAGAAAATTCCTTTTGCGGAAAAAGAAAGCGTCAAAGGGCGAGCAATATTTTTGGGAGAGCGGCTGAATTTGTCGGCACTCGAAACGACGGACACTTTGGCAACGATGCCGCTGGTGGTTGCAGCGGGCGATCGCGGCTGTGCGGTGCTGTTTCGATATGGGGCAGTGGTGGTGTTTGGACTAGAGCCGATCGAAGAAGCATCGTTTTTGTTGCAGCTTGAACCGCTGGTTCTCGATCCGTTTGCTCAGCGTGAAACTGAGGAAGTCGTGCTTCAGCTTGAACCTGCCGGAGCGGGGCGCGTCGAAAACGGGATGATTTGGATTCAAGGCTTTAGCGTGGAGTGCTTGCAGATCGTGGCGGACGTGCTGGCGAAAAGCGTCGTGCTGGCACATTACGAAGCGGGAACCGCCAAGGTTTTTGACCAGATTGAACCGTTCGCCGCCAGTTTGCAAACCAGCACGAATCGCGAACGGCAGGGCAAGGAACTGTTGCGGCAGTTGGGTTTAAGCCTGTCGATTCAACACAAAATCATCGGGCGGGTGGAAATTAGCGACAAGCCCGAACTGCTGTGGGATTCCCCGACGTTGGAGCGGCTGTATCGCCGTTTGGACGATGAATACGAAATTCGCGATCGCCATCTTGCTCTTGAGCGCAAGCTGGATTTAATTTCGCGGACGGCGGAAACCGTGCTGGATCTGCTTCAGCACAATACGGGGTTGCGCGTTGAGTGGTACGTGGTGATTTTGATTGTGGTGGAAATTTTGCTGTCGATGTACGACCTATTTTTGCAGGTGTAGCGGTTTCACGAAGGACGGCTATGGGTCGGCATCGTTGTCGAGCTTCGATCGCTCCTCAATCTGCTTCACACCCCACAGCACAAACAGCGTTAGCACTCCCCCCGCAAGACCAATAAACCAAAGTCCCGCGCCGATCGCCACGCCCAAAGCTGCCGACACCCAAATCGCCGCCGCCGAAGTTAATCCACGCACCTGAACTTTGCGGCGATCGGTACGCGAGATGATTTCTCCGGCTCCCAAAAAGCCAACGCCCGTCGTGATTCCCTGAATGACGCGAGTGTGATCCCCAGAATCGATTGGGCTGCCGCTCAAGCCGGAAAGTACAAAAATGGCTGCTCCCAGACTCACCAGCATGTGCGTTCGCAGTCCGGCAGGTTTGCGATCGAGTTGGCGCTCCAATCCAATCAGGCCACCCACGACGATCGCGAGAATCAGCCGTAGCAGGACGTGCTGCCAATCGATCGGCAGCGAAATTTCGGACATGATGTTTCCTGAATCATTCAGTCTTTTCCATTTAACCAGAAGTTAACCTGGCTGATTGTAATGACAAGCTGATTGAATGACAAAGGAGCGATCGCGCCTCTCAAACTGTGCCGATGTTGGAAGCGGGTTTGCGGTCTGGACGAGCCAGCGTCGGGCTGCACTCAGAGGGCTTGGTTTGAAATTTCACCAGGTTGGCAAGTTCTTGAAGCTGGCTAATGGCTTCAGCGCCTTCGAGCTTCATCAGTTCGCGATCGTCTCGCATTTCTGTCCAGGTGATGCCGTAGTCCGACACCAGGAAGCGGATGAGATGGTCATTGCCCAGGCTCACCATGAACGAAGCGCTATTCATCTGACCGCCGCAGGTGTAGCACGATGCCAGGTAGCCCCGACGCTCCAGCACCGTTGCGAGCGCCATGAAGATTCATTACCAGGTCTTGAACAAATTGACGATGCTGGTCTGCAAGTCTTAAAAACACACTTGACCTCCTATCCCCACACTACATTCTAAACCTTTCTAAAGGTTTTCTTAAGATTTGCATCTGAAGTGGTGGAGCTTTTAGGTAATCATACCCAAAACAACTCGATAATCACCTGCACTTAAGTCGTAATCCAGCGAAACAAAACGGCTTTAATGGGTTACAAGCGATAAAAGCAACTGAAGCGGGTTCCCCACCGAAGTCAAACATTGGTCTTCTAGCCGAAGTATCAATGGCAGCGGCAAGAGCCGCATCTGCACAAAGAAGTAAATGACGCCTTATTGCACTTTAAGCGAAAACCGCCCAAAAGTGGTAAAGCTTAATCATCTCTTCCAACCTGAAGCGTAGAATTCCGGCTACTTCATCGCATCTTTAAGAATCTGCGAGAAGGTGCGATCGCTCAGGACAAATGAGGAGTTGATCAGGACGATCGACTCCCGTAGTGGGATGAGAGCGATCGCGAGTAATTACTGAACCTGCCACCAGCCCAAAGATGGGCCAATGAACCGCACTGTTACCCAGTACGCGACGAGCAGGCCGATCCCCGCCCAAGCGCCTTTGCTACTCAGTTGGACAAACTGCTGCGCCTGAGTTTTGGTAATCGGGAGCCAAGGCAGAATCGTGGCTTCCTGACCGTATTTGACGCCCAATGTTTCTTTGCGTCGTTTTGCGTCACCCATAACATAGCATCCTGGATCAAGTTCTCCTGATTTTGATGATAGCGGGTTGGGGTGAAGAGACGCGAGATCTCGCGTCTTTACGGGGATCGCCTGCCAGATTTTGAGGTCGGTGAGGGAGCGATCGCGATATTGGCCGTAGCGATCGCGCTTGTTGCGAATGCGCTGGGGCAGTTCGGGCAGGATGCCGAAGTTGGGCGGCATCGGCTGGAAGTGTTTGGGTTCTGCCGTACTGATGAAGTCGATGAGAGCGCCGAGCATCGTTGTGGTTGGCGGGGTGACGAGGGGGCGATCGAGCAGCAGACGGGCGGCATTGGTTCCGGCCAGCCAGCCGCCTGCTGATGCTGCGGTGTAGCCCTCGGTTCCAACCAGTTGTCCGGCGGCGAAGAGGGTCGATCGCGACTTGAATTGCAAGGTTGAATGCAGCAGTTCCGGTGCGTTCAGAAAGGTGTTGCGGTGCATGACGCCCATGCGGACAAATTCGGCATTTTCCAAGCCGGGGATCAACTGAAAGACGCGCTTCTGTTCGCCCCAGCGCAGATTCGTTTGAAAGCCGACCAGATTCCAAAGCTGACCCGCCTTGTCTTCCTGCCGCAACTGCACAACCGCATAAGGCCGCTTATCGCGATTTTGGGGATCACGGAAATCGCCCAGTCGAGCGTCAAACAGTCCCACAGGCTTGAGGGGGCCATAGCGCATCGTGTCTTCACCGCGCCGCGCCATTTCCTCGATCGGCAGGCAGGCTTCAAAGAACTTAGCTGACTCGCGATCGAACTCCTTTAGCTCCGCCTGTTCCGCTTCGCACAGCGCTTGCCAAAATGCGAGGTACTGATCCCGGTTCATTGGACAGTTGAGATAGGCCGCTTCGCCGCGATCGTAGCGAGAGGCAAGGAAGGCAATGTCGCGATCGATCGATTCGCCTTCGACGATTGGACTGGCGGCATCAAAAAAGCTGAGATATTCCATCCCGGTTAGCTTCCGCAGATCTTCGGCCAAGGCCGGACTCGTCAAGGGACCAGTCGTCAGCACGACAACGCCTTCCGTTGGCAGTTGCGTCACTTCGTCGCGGCGCAGTTCGATTAGCGGATGATTTGCCAAAGTTTCGGTCAAGTCGCGACTGAAGACGGCGCGATCGACTGCCAATGCACCGCCTGCGGGAACCGAATGCTCGTCCGCCTTGGCAATCACGATCGATCCCAGTCGCCGCAACTCCTCATGTAAGAGGCCAGAAGCGCGATCGCTCGATTGCGCCCCAAACGAATTGCTGCACACCAGTTCCGCCAAATGCTCCGTGTGATGGGCGGGACTGGTGCAGTGCGGGCGCATCTCATGCAGCACAACCGGAATGCCCGCCTGAGCAATCTGCCAAGCCGCCTCAGTTCCCGCCAAACCGCCGCCAATTACCTGCACTGGAATGGATTTGTTCATGTCTGCGCCACGTTACTTCTTTTAGTTTAATCGCGGACTCCGACGCCTTTTTCTGCCAGTCGATCGCTTTCCGTCATCGCCGCTCCAGCCGCACCGACGGCTGAGTGGGTTGCCCCACGCCATAAGTCAACGCATAGCTTCGCGCTAGGAGCCAGAACCAAAGCTGCGGCGATCGGCGCTTCGATCCAAGCCTGATTCGATCGCGCCCAAGCTGGAACCCAGCGAAATAGCCAGCTTAGCAGGGCTTCGATCGAAAAGCTGAAATAGCTGCCCAGCCAGCGCACCAAGTCTTTTGTTCCGGCCAACTGCCAGATCCACAGCAGCAAAGCCGGATTTTTACTCGCCGCCTTGATTGCCATGCGGTTAAACACAATCCAGCCTGCGCGGTCTTTGATGAAGCGATCGGCCACTTGGGGAGTTTCCGCCGCCAAGATGCCAAAAACGTATTCAGCATCGCGTTCACCTTTTGCGGCTGCATGAATTTCCCAGTCGGAACCATCATGCCTTTCGAGAACATCCACGTGACCGCAACATTACTTTGATAGGCACGAATTTGATTGAGATGATCTGCCCTGAGCAAATCGTGTCGCAAAGCCGTATCGAGCAAATCCGTTAGGCGCGGCAAATTTCGCACTAGGGAGCCGAAGCCCGTAAACACGAGCGGCGACTGAAGCGAGGCGGCATCACCAATTGCCAAGAGTCGATCGAACGCGACGCGGCGATCGGTTCCACTCGTGCTGAAGTGACCGGGAATGTAGCCAAAGGTCGGCTTTTTCCACTCCAGCGCGTCCATGTTGCAGCGGCGATATTCCGGCAGGATGGTGAAAAAATCCTCGTACATTTCCAAAAGCGAACCGGGATTTTCGGCATTCACCTGATGGTAATGAAACAGATAGATCGCCAGTTCCTCGTCGCGACCGGGAAACAGTTCCCAAATTAGCTGCCGTCCGCGAGAAATGTCGCCGTGTGTAAACAGCACATCGCCATACTGCGCGTCCCACACTTCCGGCTCAAAGCCGCGCTTGACGACCGCGCCGACAGTCGGACAGACGCTATCGAACGCTCGTCCGCCGTTTAGCTGCCACGCGATCGGAGAAGCCGTGCCCATCGCATCGATCAGCAGTCGCCCCTGAGCCGTTCGATCGCGCTCGGTCGGGAGATGCGTCGTGTGAATCGTGACGCGATCGCCGCCAATGTCCGCCCGCTCAAATTCAGTTTCGTCCCAAATTTCGCCGCCCGCTGCTTTGAACTTTTCGCCACAGAGATGCAAAAGTTTTTCGGCATCGATCGCCACGTTCAACACTCCGGGCGTATGCAAAACCGGAGCTTTCGCCACAGTGGGATTGTTCGCATCGAAAAATTTGCTGAATCCGTCCACATATTCACGAGCGATCAAGCCTTCAAACTCGGCCACTGTGAACAAGCCAAGCTGAATGACGCTTTGAAATTCGTCTCGCGAAATGTTCCACTCGCGATTCATGTAGCCATACGGCAAGCGCTCGATCAGCAGAACGCGATAGCCCAACCGCGCCATCACGGTCGCGTGAATCACGCCCAACGCGCCGCCGACGTAGATCAAATCGTAGGCAATGGGCGACGAGTCGGAACTGTCCTGCTGAAAAATCACCTGCTTGGGCGTTTGCGGACGGCGGACACTTTCGCGCCAGCGCTGTTCCCACCAGTAAACCCGATCGAGGCTGTACTCGCCATTCGGCATTTTCTGGAAATAGCGCACCGTCAGCGGATAGCGATCGGCCAGCGCCTCGAAAATGGATTGTCCCTCGATCGCAGGCGGTTCGGGATACTGATGCGGAAAAGCCTGCCGCAGATCGTGCTGAAGCTGTTTGAGAATCGCACTTTCAGCCGGAACGGGATCGCCCCAGCGAAACACTTTGAGGTAGGTCGATCGCTGCACCGACCACAGAAAAATCGAAAGTTCTTCCGAAATGGGATTAGATCCAGATGTAACGTTAAAGCTCAAGGTGCAGCCATCCAACGTATTGCGCTTTTGGCCTGCGATCGGCGTGTATTGGTGTAGCCAGGTGAGGACGGCGGCTGTTTCAAAAGTAGGAATTTCGATATAAAGGGTTTCTTTCATTAGTGCGATCGTGAATTGGGCAAACTACCTGTCAGTACAGAGTTAACGGGGATCAAAGTGCGGTAAACTGCCGATATGCTCAAATAAAAAAACTTTACAAACCTCTCAGAATTTTAAGAAAAACACCTTTCCTATGAATTATCCCATTCCCGACAGCCCCACAAGAAATAGTCGCTCTGCGCCAACAGCCGATCGACGAAGAACTAATCGCCACCGCGATCGCCGGAGTCGTCCAAATCACGCGATCCCAGGGTCGATCGCTCGAAGAACTCAAGGCCGAAGTGCTAGCCGATGAAGGCTTGCTCGACTTTGAATCGCGCCGCCGCCTCAGCGAAATTGTCTCAGACGCTTGGCGAGTTTTGGCTTAGTTCGGTTGGCTTGAGCGCTTGGCCTAATTCGATCGCCCCGAATCCGGAAAGCTGTAGTCAAACGTCAGATAGCGATCCCCGGCATACATCACCACATACCAAATGTGCGGCGCAAACTCAAACGGATATGCTTCGCGCTGAACGGTTGCCATGCTGCCGTCCGGCAATTCCACCTCTAGCGGCTGAAGACGGCAGTAAGGTTCACCCAAGACGGCGATCGCTTCCGCCCGCGCTGATCCCCGCGCCACCTGACTGAACTGCCGCAGCATCGGACGAGTCATCAGGCTACTCTCCTGGACAATTTCGACACAGGGATCAAGGCGTTCGGGTGGCGTTTGGGCGCGAGCGGGAAGGGCGATCGTAAAACTGGCAAGCAGGAGCGCGAAATTAACAATGCGATTCAACACAATTTCTTCCACTTTTCTAAAGCCCAGAACTTGATTTTGGCATTCTTCGAGGCTGCGATCGTGTGGCAGGATCGAAGAGGTCTTTGTTCCCGCCGAGATTAGGAAATATGGCTCAGGAGCGCAAAACGCTGTCGATCGACATTGGCGGCAGCGGCGTCAAACTGCTGGTGCTGGATGAAAAAGGTGAACCGCTCACCGATCGCGCTCGTGTCGATACGCCCCAGCCGCCGATCCCCGAAAAGATTTTGGCGGCGATCGTCGAGTTAGCCACAACGCAAAAAGCGTTCGATCGCGTGTCGGTTGGCTTTCCGGGCGTGGTGCGAAACGGCGTGATCTACACTGCTGCGAATCTAGATCCGGCCTGGATCGAGTTTGATTTGGCTTCTGCCCTGGCTGAGCAGCTTGGCAAACCCGTTCGCGTCGCCAACGATGCGGATATTCAAGGTTTGGGTGCAGTTTCTGGCAAAGGCGTCGAGATGGTGTTGACGCTGGGAACTGGACTCGGTTCGGCCTTATTCGTCGAAGGCAAGCTGGTCAAGTCCACCGATGTGGGGCTCGTGAAGGAATATGTTTTCCCCGGGTTTACCGGGAG
>JAAUTJ010000079.1 GCA_012031475.1 Leptolyngbyaceae cyanobacterium SM1_3_5
GTATCGGAATTTGACTCATGGGCGGACATTCGGGGACAAAGATGAGCGAGCCAGAATCCTAAATCATACACGATAGAGCGATCGAATCGGTTAATTTTGCAGCACGTAGCCCTGGAGATTCTCAGGATTGAACTGCTTCAGAATGCTCGTCGCTTTGTTCGTGAGGCTTGCAGCCCCGCTGACGATGACAAGATACTTGCCCTGATTGAGGCGATTGCGGTAGGGCAGAGCGTCGCCGCTGCCGACTGAGGCACCGACGCCACCCCCGACAAAAAAGCTGCCCATTGCGCCTGCCACCGCGCCAAGCAAACCGCCGATTAAGTGATTGCCGATCGCGCCCACCGATTCGACCAAGTTAAAGCCCGTCGAAACGTTGAACAGGTAGCCGCCGACAAACCCAAACGGAATCAGCCAAAACGACAGCAATCCGGCTTGTTTGCGAGCGGGTTGATTCGGGTCGATCAAGCCAAACTCGTCGGCACTCTTGTAGCCTCTGCCCAAGATGCTGACTTGTTCCATTGGCAGACCTTCTTTTTCCAGAGCGGAATAGGCTGCTTCTGCCTGAATGCGATCGGGCAACACAGCAATTACATAATTCATCGCGTTCTTTAAAATCGAGATTTCCTTTATTTTCCAGCTTAACGAGTCTTTTAGCGGCTGACGCAGCCAAATTTTACAAATCATTTCTATCGATCGATAGAGGCAAACCTTGAATTCGATCGCCAATCTCTTTGAAAGTCTCGATTCAAATCATCAATTGAAGCAGAGTGATTCTACTTCTAAAGAGTGAACTAGTTGCTGTCCGTCAAAAGGTCGATGATGGTTTGAAGCTGCTGCGGCAAAGTAGAAATTGTGAGCGTCCTTTGTCACAACTGCTTCATAGGGAGAACAAACAATGGTTACGACTCTTGATGATACAAAACGCATGGCGATCGGCATGAAGCTGGCCGACATGAAAGCCATTCAAGAACTGATTATTTCTAACGAACAAAAGTTTATTTCTGCGATCGGTGATAGCGATATTCAAAAGCGCTTCCAAGACATGATCAAGGATGACCAGAAAAACATGGGAATTCTTGAAACTGTGATTGTTCAGTACGGCAATCCTTCCCAGCCGAAAGACGAAATTTCGGAAATGGTGCAAAAGATTGGTGAACTGATGTCTGGTACAAAGCTGACTATTTTTGAGAAAGTCTTCCAGCACGAACTGCTGAAGCACCAGCAGTTTATGAACGGCATCATTGTTCACAAAGCCGCCCAAAAAGTCGGTGCTGATGTCGAAGCTGCGATCACACCGCTGAACACCATCAACTTTGAAAATCGCGCTCATCAAGAACAGCTTAAGGGCGTTTTGGAGATGCTGGGCGTCTACGAATTGACTGGACAGCAAGCCGATCAAGGTCTGTGGGCACGAGTTCAAGATGCCGTTGCTGCGCTGAGCGGCGTGGCGGGTAGCGTTGTTACCCAAACCTCCGACAAATCAGACATGAACCTGCAAGATGTGATTCGCATGGATCACCAAAAGGTGAATGTTTTTGTTTATGGAACTGTTGCAGAGCGATGACCCGCAGAAGATCCAGGAATACTTCGGTCAAATCTACAAGGATCTGAACGTTCACTCGAAAGCAGAAGAAGAAATTGCCTATCCCGCAGTGCGCGGCAAATATCCCGATGGTGACCTGAAAGAACTCTATGATGAGCAAGCAGAAATGCGCGTGATCATGGACGAATTGAAGTCTACCGATCCGGCTTCGCCCGTTTTCAAAGAGAAAGTGAACCAACTCAAGAGCATCGTGATGGATCACGTTCGCCAAGAAGAAAGCACTTATTTTGCGGCCATTCGTGAGAGCTTCAGCAGCGAGGAAAGCGAACAGTTGGCAACGCAGTTCAAGGCGTACAAAGCGCAGTTGCAGCAAGAAATGGCTGCTCAAATGAAGTAGTTCGATCGAGCTACTCCACCGAACTTAGAAGACCACTTTCACCATCGCCTTAATGTGTGGAAGTGGTTTTCAAATCAAGCGAACACTCAATAAAAAGGAATAAAGCACGTGTTTGGTAACGGGCCAGATTTGGGAGAGCAGGCGCTCAGCAAAGCCGCAGAGCTTGGCATCTCGGCTGTACTCAATGAAGCGGAAAGCATTGAAGTGGATATTCGCACTGATGGCTTCAAGCTAATGCAGGGTGAATTGGAATCAGTGAGGATTGAAGGTGAAGGCTTGGTGATGAAGCAAGACCTCCGCGCTGAAGAATTGACGTTGGAGATTGACCAAGTTGGCATCAATCCACTCAAGGCTGCGTTTGGTGAAATTGAATTTACTCGGCCTTCTGAAGCAACCGCAGAAATGGTGTTGAATGAGCAGGACATCGAGCGAGCCTTTAACTCTGATTTCATTAGAAATAAACTGCAAAATCTGCCCGTTGAAATCAATGGTCAACCCGTCCATTTGAATGTGCGATCGATCCATTTCTCCTTACCCGACACTCAAAAAATTGCCCTCAAAGCTGAAGTCGAACGGCAAGACACCAAAACGATCGAACAGGCCGCTTTCACCGCTGTTCCCACAATCGATGCGAACGGTCAACGGCTCAAGCTAGCTCAGGTCGAATATGACAATGGTGCGGAAATTTCGCCAGAACTGACGACTGCCATTCTTGACAGCGCCAGCGATCTTCTTGACCTCCGCAACTTCGATATGAAGGGTGTTTCAATTAAGCTGACGCAACTGGCGATCGCGGCTGGGAAACTCACGTTTCAGGGGGAAGCGATCGTTGAACAATTTCCTGGCTAGCTGGGAGTCTGCCTAAAGTTGGATGCCTTTACGGTGATCTCTCGATACATATGAAAGAGAAAACGATTGGACAGGCGAATTGCAAATCGATCGCCCGTTCAAAAGACATTTGTAATTAATTTTCTAACGTCCTAATTGCGGATGAGAACACTCATGGAAACCAAAGAAAGAGATAACGGCACACCCTATCCCGATGTGCCTGCGGTGATGGAAAGCAAGCATGATGAATATGTTGATCCAGGCATTGTCAGCACTGTGAATGTGGCCGGACATCCCCTGCATCCGGTGATCGTGACGATGCCGATCGGTCTTTTGGTAACAGCAGCAGGCAGCGATATTGGCTACTTTTTCACGCAGGACAATTTCTTTGCACGGGCTTCAATTTGGCTGATTGGCTTGGGCTTGGTGACGGCGATCGCGGCTGCAATTACCGGAATGAGCGACTTTTTGCGAATCAAGCGCGTCCGCAAAAGCACGGCGGGCTGGGCACACATGTACATCAACATTGCAATTCTTGGCCTGACGCTGGTTAACTATTTGCTGCGCTTGGGCAATCCGGCTGATGCCATTTTGCCAACTGGAATTATCATCTCAATTCTGACCGCAACCCTGCTGGGAGTTAGCGGCTGGTACGGCGGCGAACTCGTTTATCGTCACAAAGTTTCGGTGATTGGTCCCAGCAGCCGAAAGCAGTAAGAAAAAGAAAGGGATTTGTCTTTGGCAAGTCCCTCCTTTACAGCAAAAACTTCACAGCAAAAATTGTTCGATTCGCCCGCGCCACTCCAGATTCTTCTACGTCTGGCGCAACCCAGTTCGCATAGGCTTGAACTTCGATCGGACTGTTGCCCATTGCAATTCCAACTCCGGCATATTCAATCATTTCCACATCGTTGAAATTGTCTCCGATCGCCATCACATTTTCGGCTTTCAGCCCCAAGATTTCTTCTGCCAAATATCTCACAGCCGTTCCTTTATTGACGAGCGGATTAGCTGCTTCAAAAAAGGTTGCAACTGATTTGGTGAAATACAGTTCGGCGGGGGTGTAGTGCTGTCGCAAATTGTCAAGCAGGCGATCGATCAGTTCTGTATCTTCACTCAATGCCAAAATCTTCGTCGGTGTATCGACTTCTAGAGCGCGACGTAAATCTCCAACGGCGATCGCTTCCACACCCGATCGCTCGCAGTACAAAGCGGTTTCCGGCGTAATTTCCCGAACGTAGAGGCGATCGTCAATATAAAAGTGTAGCGATAAAGCCTGACGCAATTCAGTCTGCTCGAAGTATTCCAGCAGTTTCAAAGCAGTTTCGATCGACAGCGGCCAGTGGCGCAAAACTTTCTGAGTTGAAGTGTCTTTGATCAGTGCGCCCTGATAGGAAATTAGCGGTAAGGTGCAGCCGATCGCCTGATGAAATCGCAAAGCCGATCGAAACATCCGCCCAGTGGCAATCGTGACCTGAATGCCTTTGGCCTGTGCAGCGCGAATCGCTTCGAGGACGGGCGGATTAATCTCGTTGGAAAGTCCGGCGATCGTGCCATCAATGTCGAGCGCTAAAAGGCGAATAGTCGATCGCGTTGTGGGTGCTGCCTGCGTCAATTCCTGCATGTGTCCCTTCCTAAATGGCAGACTTCAGTTTACTCCGCTGGCAGAAATGGAGCGTTAAAATTGAAGGATGACGAACGACACTACGCCGCCTCTATTTCTGCTGGTTGACGGACACTCGTTGGCCTTCCGATCGTACTTCGCCCACGCCAAAGGACGCGATGGCGGTTTACGCACGACGACCGGAATTCCCACCAGCGTGACGTTTGGGTTTCTCAAAGCGCTGACCGAGACGATCGAGCAGGAACGCCCGACGCACATCGCGATCGCCTTTGATTTGAGCGATCCGACCTTCCGCCACACGGCAGACGAAACCTACAAGGAAGGCAGGCCGGAAGCACCCGAAGATTTTAAGCCGGACTTGAAGAATCTGAAGGAACTGCTAGAGGCGATGGACTTGCCGATCGTCACCGTGTCGGGCTACGAGGCGGACGACGTGATCGGAACCTTGGCGCGGCGAGTTAGCGCCGATGAGTTTCAGGTCAGAATTTTGAGCGGTGATCGCGACCTGTTCCAGCTTGTCGATGATGAGAGAATTCGGGTTCTCTATCTGAGTACGACGTTTGGACGCGGACAGCCGCCTCCTCGCGAATTTGGCCCCGAACAGGTGAAAGAAAAGCTTGGCGTTGCGCCGTCTCAGGTCGTCGATTTCAAGGCGCTGTGCGGTGATACGTCGGACAACATTCCCGGTGTCAAGGGGATTGGCGAAAAACGGCAGTCAGTCTAATCAACACTTACGGATCGCTAGAGCAAATTTACGCCTCGATCGACCAGATCAAAGGCGCAGTGAAGCAAAAGCTGGAAGCCGGACGCGATGCCGCCTGCCATTCGCAGTACATGGCGCAAATTCACCTGAATGTGCCTGTTGAAGTGGAGGTGGATGCCTGCAAGCTGCACGGATTTGACGAGGCGAAGGTGCGATTGCTGCTCGAAAAGCTAGAGATGCGATCGTTCCTCAACAAACTGCCGCAGTTGCAAGCGCGGTTCGGCGGCGCGGCGATACCGTTCCGGGAGCGCTCCGCGATCGAAGAACCATCCGATCTCGATGGCGTGGATACCGATTTTTCTGAATCGACCGGAGTGGAGGCAACGACTGCTCAAACAATGGGCGCACCGATCGCCATTCCCGATTTCGCGAAAGTGATGACCTGTGGTTTTTCACGGCGGAAGAAACGGAAGCCGCTCAGAAACGAACCCCGATCGCCATTCGTCCCCGCATCATCGACACGCCCGAAAAGCTGACTGAACTTGTCAACCTCCTCAAACCTGCACCGATCCGGCTCGTCCGTCGCGTGGGACACCGAGACGACTGCCGTTGAACCCCGCGATGCCGATCTAGTCGGGATTGGCTGCTGCTGGGCAGACGAGTTGGACGACATGGCCTACATCGCGATCGGCCACAAGTCCGGCCAGAACCTCGACAAATCGACGGTTCTCGAAGCGCTGCGCCCGATTCTCGAAAGCGCCGACCATCCCAAGGCGATGCAGAATTCCAAGTTCGATCGCTTGGTCTTCTTCTTCCAAGGCGTGAAAGTTCAAGGCGTGATTATTGATACCATGCTGGCAAGTTATGTGCTTAACCCAGAAGGCTCACACAAACTGAGCGAATTGGGACTGCGCTATCTGGGTGTACAGGCGTTGAACTACACCGATCTGGTTCCAAAAGGGCAGACGATCGCGGACATTTCAATTCCTGCCGTCGCGGACTATTGCGGCATGGATGTCTACAGCACCTATCATTTGGTTAACAAGCTAAGAGCCGATCTTGAGCAGGTTCCCGATCTGCATAAGCTGCTGCTAGAAATTGAACAGCCGCTTGTCCCTGCTTTGGAACAGATGGAAATTGACGGCATCTGTATCGATGTTGACTATCTCAAAGAATTCTCGAAAACGCTGGAAACCGATCTAGCGGCGATCGAGCGACGCGCCTACGAAGCCGCAGGCGAAAAATTTAGCCTCGGTTCCCCGAAGCAGCTTAGCGATCTGCTGTTTGACAAGCTGAATCTCGATCGCAAGAAGTCGCGCAAAATCAAGACGGGCTACTCGACCGATGCGGCAACTTTGGAAAAGCTGAGAGACGATCATCCGGTTGTGGAGGCGATCGTTGAACATCGCACCTTGACCAAATTGAAAACAACCTACGTCGATAAGCTGCCAAGCCTAGTTCGCAATGATACCGGACGACTACATACTGATTTTAATCAGGCGATTACTTCCACAGGTCGATTGTCTTCATCAGACCCAAACTTGCAGAATATTCCAATTCGCACCGCCTTTAGTCGCCGCATCCGCAAAGCTTTTATTCCCCAGGAAGGCTGGCTGATGGCGGCTGCTGATTATTCGCAAATTGAGCTGCGAATTTTGGCGCATTTGACGCAAGAGCCTGTGCTGGTTGAAACCTATCGCAAGGGCGAAGATGTTCACTCGCTGACGGCACGGTTGCTGTTTGAAAAAGATGAAGTCACCGCAGAAGAACGCCGACTGGGAAAGGTGATTAACTTTGGTGTCATTTACGGCATGGGCGCACAGCGATTTGCACGAGAATCGGGCGCATCGGTGAACGATTCACGCACATTTATCGATCGATTCAACAAGCGCTATCCCAAGGTGTTTCGCTATCTGCAACAGATGCAAAGAGAAGCGATCGCGCAGGGATTTGTCACTACGATTAAAGGCCGTCGTCGCTACTTCAATTTCACCAGCGACAGCATTCGCAACCAGCGCGGCAAAGACCCCAATTCGATTAACCTGGACAAGCTCAAAACCCGTGACCAGTTTGACGCGCAGCTTTTGCGAGCGGCAGCAAACGCACCGATTCAAGGCTCTAGTGCCGACATCATCAAAATTGCAATGGTGAGGCTGCATGACGTGCTGCAAAATCGGCGGGCGCGACTGCTGCTGCAAGTCCACGATGAACTCGTGTTTGAAGTGCATCCCGACGAGTGGGAAGCGCTTCAGCCCGAAATTAAATCGGCAATGGAAACGGCGGTTGAACTCACCGTGCCGCTGATGGTCGAAGTTCGCGCTGGGCAAAACTGGATGGAAACAAAATAGACGATCGAACGGTCTGAATGGCGGCCATAATGATGTAATGATAGATACGCGATCGCTCGACATTGCCAAAGCAGCGCAAGCAAAGACCGAGAAACGAGGGTGCATTGTATTCTTAGAGCCAGCCTGTTTCGGCTTTGTGAAAGCGATCGAAATTTTCGTCGTGTCACCTGTCGTGAGCATTTCTGCACAGGCTGAAAATTCCCTTGTCAACTCAAACTCAACTTACAGAGCCGCACTGCCCCGTTCATCCTGCTCGGATATTGCTTGTAGAAGATAACTCAACCAATCGCCTGTTGCTGCTGGACTACCTGACGCACATAGGCTATTGCGTTTCGAGCGTTGTCTGCGGGCGCGATTTTCTCACTGCTCTGCCCCAGTTTAAGCCGCACCTTGTCCTGCTAGATATTAAGCTGCCCGACATTGACGGCTATTCCCTGTTGCAGCAAATGCGCCAAAACGAAACCTGGTCTAAGATTCCAGTGGTTGTCGTTTCGGCGTGCGCGTTCAAAAGTGACCAGCAGCGAGCGCTCGGCTTGGGAGCGCGTCGCTATCTGGTCAAGCCGATCGACCTCAACGCTTTGCATCATGCCATTGTTGAGGAACTGCGGCAGATCCAAAGCGATCGCAGCTAACGGTTACGCTGCTGCTCAATAAAGTCTTCGATCAGGTAGCCGAGTTCTTCAACCAGTCTGCCTGTATGCAGAATTTCAGCTTGTGCTTCAGTAACAGAGCGCTGAGCCAGGAGATTTGCAGCCTGCAAATGATTAAGGATGCGTTCGATCGCTTGACGAACTTCATCCTCAAATTCTTCGAGTGTCATGGATTTTTAGGAGACGATTCAGGAACGGATCAGGAACAAAATGGCAGTTGAGGTTAAATTCGATACCTGTTTAGTCTAATATCTACGTAGTATTTCTAGGATGCGCTAGATTGCTGGTGTTTTAACTGGAAAATGGCTGATAGCCGTGCAAAATCATTTCACTCACCAGCGCGATCGACTCGTGCAGTAGTTCAACCCATTCCAGCAATTCTGCGGAGTGACGTGCCAAAACGCAAGCCGCTTCGTCGAACAATACCTGAGCTTTCAGGGCAAAGCCCGTCCGCGATTCAATCTCCGCAATTCAATTTCAAAGCAGAGGTGAGCGTTCGCCATGACGGGCAGCATCGATCGACGCCGCGACCTAAGCAAACGGCTCGATCGATCGCCTCCCGCTTGCGCTAGGCTGGCGCTAAGCCCATCTCGATCGATTCATGTTTCCAGTTTTCTACTCGGACGAATTTCTCGACCACGACTGCAAAAACTATCACCCCGAAAATCCCGGTCGGCTGCGGGTCGTGACGGAAGCGCTCAAAGCTGCGTGGTGGAGCGATCGCCTCGACTGGCAAACCCCTCGCCCTGCCTCGCTGACAGATCAGCGGCTCAAAGAGGCACTGTTCGCGATTCATCCCCGGCACTATGTCGGACTGGTAGAGGGGTTGGCAAACAGCGGCGGCGGCGCAATTGATGCAGATACCTACGTTTCGCCGCGCAGTTTTGATGTCGCGCTGTTGGCCGTTAATGCGTGGCTCGACGCGATCGATCGCGTCCTCGAATCCAACGAACCTGCCTTTGTCCTCTCGCGACCCACCCGGACATCACGCCGTTTCCGAAACGGGCATGGGTTTGCATTTTCTCGAATGCGGCGATCGCGGCTCATTACGCTCTACGGCAACCGGGGGTCGATACCGTTCCGGGAGCGCGTTGCGATCGAGTGGGCATTCTCGATTGGGATGTGCATCACGGCAATGGAACGCAGGCATGTGTCGAAGAAAATCCGCAAATTCGATTTTGTTCGCTGCACCAGTCACCGCACTATCCGGGCACGGGAAAAGCAGAGGAGCGCGGCAAGTTTGAGAATGTGCTGAATTTGCCGATGCGGGCGGGCAGTTCGATCGCAGACTACGATCCGCTGTTTCAGGAAAAAATAATTCCCTTTTTCGAGGAATTTCAGCCAGATCTACTGATTGTCAGTGCAGGATACGATGCGACGACGGGCGATCCTCTCGCACAGATCAATTTGCAGCCCGAAGATTTCGGCAGGTTTACGCGCCACTGCCTGAAGCTAACTCGACGAATTGTGTTTGGACTAGAAGGTGGGTATGAGTATGACGATCTAGCGCGATCGATTTGCGCGACGATCGAACCTTGCCTCTAGCAGCCGTTTGATGAGTGGGGGTGAGGGGCGATACCGTTCCGCAAGCTGCGCGATCGACGGCTACATCACCTGAACTTCAGAATTGATCTAACCAACACAACCACAATCCAACACGACCACAATAACTTAACGAAAGGGCAATGGCGATCGAAAGCGGGCTGGGCATTCTAGGCTCAAGCTCGATCGCGCCACTCGATCGGACGGGGCTAAGTTGCCGTTTGCGTGTGGGGGTTTGCTGCACTTAATGTCAATTCAAAAAGTTCCGATCGCCACACTGCAAAAAATTAGAGCGCATCTTCAGCCCGCCCTCAAGCTGGAGGTGCAGCCGATCGCGGATGAACCACCGGATTCGATCGCTGGCTTGAGCGATTTGTTTGGTTGCAGTTTCGATCCGGCTCCCGCAAGGGGCTGGCAGTTGAGCGCGATCGATCCGGGAGTGGCATTGAGCAAGCTGCCCGGACTCAAGCTTCAGCCGCACTATCGGCTGGTGGGCTATGTCTGGCAAGACAATCGCGGCAGTCGCGGCAAAATCTGGGCAGTGCCGATCGATCGCGCCACCACAACAGAACTGGAGCGGGCAATTGTGCGATCTGAATCTGCGCCGCCTTGCCCAGCGGCAGCACTGCCCGATTGGATGCAGGCGATCGAGGGGGATCGATCGCCCGGTTCGTTCTTGATTGCGTCCTTGCTGCGGCGCGAACTGCAAGACTGGGGTGCCAGCGGAACTTACCAAGACTGGAGCTATCATCGCCTGATCGATCGCGTCCCGATCGCACTGCAACCAGCGATCGGAGCCAATTGCCTGCCAAATTGTCGCCCCGCCTGCGCCGACTGCCCGATCGCCGCGTGGCCGTTGAGTTTTTCACCTGTCGGATGCTGTCTCCGGTGCAGATTGTTCGCCATGTGGATCTGTTTGGCGCGGCAAACTATACGGTGAGCAGTCTCGATCGCGAGGTGCGGCTGTAGGGGGTGGCGGGTGGCGGGTGGCGGCTCCGAGCCGAATTATGACTGGCGCACTTGGGAACCAGGAAATCAATTTCCGGGCTGAAAGCTAAGTCAGTGAAAACTGACTCAAACCACTCCCCTGAACCCATTTCAATGGGTTTTCGCTTTGAGCGATGAACTTGAGTTCTCAGCGTTGCCGCTGTCCTGCGAATCAATCGGCAGGGCTTGATCCCAAAATTAGATCGAGTCGCCGCTGAGCGGTGGCAAGCGCATCGATCGGCGTTTGTTTCTCCAGCAAAACGGCTTCGATCGCACGTCCCAAGCTGTCCGAAATGCGATTGTATCCGGGTGCGATCGGGCGCGATCGTCCGGTTTGTGCCTGATCGAGAAAAACACTCAAAGCAGGCTGTTGGCGGACGAATTCTTGATATTCAGGACTTTGGCGCGATCGCAAATTGACGGGCAGATAGCCTGTTTCGATCGCCCACTGCGTCTGAAATTCTTCACTCAAGACAAATTCGGCAAACGTAAAGGCGGCCTGTTCGCGATCGGGTGTGGTTTTGAGAATAAACAGATTCTCGCCGCCGATGCTGGTCGAAGGCTTTTCGCCAATCGGAATCGGCATAACGGCAAAGTCTACTCCGGTCGGCTGCAATTGTCCTAGCGTCCAGGGGCCAGTAAGCTGCATTGCGACTTTGCCTGCGAGAAAGCGATCGAGTTCATAGCCGCGCTCCGGTTCCGACAAAACGGCAGACCCATCCTGCACCAAATCCTGCCAGAGTTGCAGCGCAGATTCGGCGTTCGCGGTTGCCAAATGGAGATGTCCGTCTGCATCAAACAGTTCGCCGTTTGCGCTCCACAAAAACGACAGCCACATAAACACCGACCATTCGCCTTTGCCCAGCGGCAGCAAAATTCCATGTCGATCGCCCACCGTAAGCTGCTTCGCCACCTGCCGCAGTTCGTCCCAGTTGCGCGGCAGGGTTTTAATTCCGGCAGATGCAAACAAGCTCGGTCGGTAGAAAATCCCGACATTATTCACGCCAAACGGAACTGACCAGGTGTGCGATTCCCACTGCATTGACTCGAATAACGCGGGATCAATTTCGGCTTTCAGAGGCGATCGATCAAGCCAGTCTTCGATCGATCGAATCGCGTCGAGTTCGATCAGTTGTCCGGTAATCGTCGGCGCAAACCACAGCAAATCTGGCTGAGCATTGCCGACGACAGCGGCCAAAATTTTCGGCATCTGCTGATCGCCCTGTCCGGCATAGATCGATTCGACCTGAATTTGCGGATGCGTCGCGTTAAATCGATCGACCAGCCTTTGCAGCACAATTCGATTCGGCGGCGGATTCACGCCCTGCCACAAAGTCAGATGAATCACGCCGTCATCGGGCACAGGCTGACAGGCCGTCAGCAGCAGCGCCAAGCCCAGCAGTCCACCGAAACAAAATCTTGCGCATACAGCCTAGGAGTGAAAGAGGAATCGGGTCGAAAGTCAAGCAAAGTAAGTAAGTAAGCTAAGCTACGTTAGCGAAGCGCGGGCCACAAGGCCAACAGCAAAAGGTAAGCCAACAGGCAAAGGTACAAATCCGTTGGGCGAATGCTTGC